>JAFDFT010000593.1 GCA_019309685.1 Deltaproteobacteria bacterium | reverse complement strand
AAAGGACAACTTTTTTAACATGTGAAACACCTCCTTAAATAGAATAAATATCAATGACTTGAACTTTATTAGGATGCAGCTTTTTAAAATCACCTGCCTGAAAAGCACTTATTTGGAAAGTATCTTATAAATACATGGAAGTCAATATTGGAGAGTTTGCCTGATGTTTTTATAGCACTCTTTTATCTTTGTCATTCTGTAAAAATGTAAGGATTTTATTTATTTCAATATCCGATTGTTCTATAAGGATAAAGGGGAAATTTATTTTTCTGGTTATCTGCAAAAGACAAGTGGACATCCTTTGTCATACCTCGGTTCATCCGGGGTATCCAGATAACAACGTATTCTATACACCCTTTTATTGCTTAAGTATAAACGCATTGATTTTACATGCAACCCTGGATCACCCGGCCGAGCCGGGTGATGACGACTGTGTATACGGGTGATAATCGTTATGGATATTTTTTTCTGGTTATCTTAAAAAACCAAATTATCGTAGGAATACATAGAAATACATTCACTTTCCTTTTTCGGATAGCTGAAAATATTTTTTTTGGATTGAAGTGAAGAGAAAAGAAAGAAGTAATAATGGGCGAGAGGTAAAAACGTCTCGCCCATTGGGTTATGCTACTATTTTAACTGAAGGTTTTTCTCAGCAATGGATGATAACTTGCTGAGCTATTTAACTATTTTAACCCTCTGCAGATGAAATGGAGATGCTTCCTTTGGGGTCCAGGTATAATCAATCCTGTCCGTCATGGCGTATATCTGGTTCAGGCCGAATAATGCAACTCCTGACGGTTCCTTACGCCCAACAGCTTGAAACTTTTTTATAATGGCTAAGCGTTTTTTTCTGTCCGGCTCGCTCTGTTGCGCTAAAATCAGTCTGTCGATTTCTTCCTTATCCGGACGGGTTGTCCATGATGAGTATTCACTGTCACTCAATACTGATATCACCAGTCTGAGATTGGGATCCCTGCTGCCATCAAACCTGTAAAGCGTCATGTGGCCTTGTCTGTTATCTTTTGTTCTGGCATAGGTAGCTGCTACACCTTCTTCAAGCTGTTGCAGCTTAACTGTCAGCCCGATGTCATGCAGGTATTTTTGTACAATTGTGGCAACAAGCGGAGCACTTGGAACAGAGCTTGTATATGTTAAAATCATGGGTGTTCCGGGCACATAGGGTGACGCCTTGAGTAGATTTATTGATTTTTCAGGATCGTACTCCCTTTTCACAGTTGGATCGTAGCCGAGTTCCACTCTGCTGCAATACTGGTGCAGCGGATAGCCTTCTCCAAGAAAGACCCTGTCCACAATTGTCTGTTTGTCAATCGCGTGCTGGATTGCCAGCCTGAGGTTTCTATCTTTCCAAATGGGGAAATTGTCTGGTTTGATGGCAAGCCCGATCAAACTTGGAACATCGGAGATTCTTTTAACCTTAATATTTTTATTTCTTTGAAGCCGTTTTATAAAATGAGGCATAACATCGGTGATAAGATCAAGTTCACCTGTCTCGAGCATGGCAAGCTGGGTGACTTTATCTGTAACGGTTATAAATTTTAATGATTTGTAGTCGACCTTTTTTTTAGCGTACTTTAGTATTTTCAATGTTTTCTTGTCATGAACAGGTTCTTTGTAACGGTAATTAGCATCCGCTTCAAGAGTTACAGACCGGCCTCGCTTTCTGCTTACAAATCGAAACGGCCCGCTGCCAACAGGCTTGGAACGGAATTCTTCCCTTCCGACCTTTTCAAAATAGTTTTTTGAGCAGATCCCTATCCACATCATATCATCCCAGGGTCCATAGGGTTCATAGAAGTGGAAAATAAGCGTATGGTCATCCAGAACTTCGATTTCCTCGATTTCACCCGCAGGCCCAGCCAGGATATTAGCGTTTACAGGATCTGTCACCTGTTCGTACGTCCATTTTACATCATGGGCCGTAACTGGATCTCCTGTATGAAACGTATGCCCCTTTTCTATCATAATCCTGATATCTTTTCGATTTTTAAGGACAGTGAATGATGTTGCAAGGCTATTATCCCGCTTTCCAGTGACAGGGTCTGACGACATCAATGCCTCATGCATATGGAGTATAACAGGCAGATCAATGCCTGTTTTGAATTCAAGCATGTTTATGGTTGAGGGATCATAATCTAACGCCACTTTGACCTCATCAGTTGGCCCGGCTAAGACAAGGCCGGGAAAAAGAACAAAACTAA
>JAFDFT010000592.1 GCA_019309685.1 Deltaproteobacteria bacterium | reverse complement strand
GCAAATGGGGTTTTACTGTTGTAAATCATGTAAGCCATGGCGGGTACAAAGGCCCTATTTACCCGGTCAACCCTTCAGGGGGAAGTATTATCGGACATAAGGTTTGCAAACAAATCAGTGACATACCCGGGCCCATCGATCTTGCATTTATCCTTCTGCCCTCACATATGGTGGCCAGCGCTGTCGCTGAATGCGGACCTGTATGCGTTATCATATCAGCAGGTTTCAAAGAACTTGGCACTGATGGAAAACGATTGGAAGAAGAACTCATTCAAACCGCTAAGAATGCCGATATAGCGATACTTGGTCCTAATTGCGGCGGGATTTCAAGCTCGCATCCGATGAGCATGTATTGTATGATGCAGCCCACATTCCCTCCACCAGGGAATATATCGGTTCTTTCACAAAGCGGAAATATTGCCGGATCCATTCAGCACATGTTCTGGAAACAGGATATGGGCGTTAGCCGCTGCGTCTGTCTTGGAAATCAATCTCAATTAAAAGCCGAAGATTTTCTTGAATATTTTATTGCAGACGAACAAACACAAACAGTCATCGCCTACCTGGAAAGCATTTTTGATGGAAAACGTTTTATGGATATTGCTGCCAGGTTGACCAGAGTAAAACCCCTTGTTTTGATAAAAGGAGGTCAAACTGAAAAAGGCGTGTCAGCCGCAAAATCACATACAGGCGCAATTGCCGGTTCCGGTGCAATTTTCGAAGGTATGTGTAGCCAGCATGGAATCATTTGTGTAAATGATGTGGAAGACATGTTTGATACTGTGGCCGCCCTCACTTCACAGCCGCTTCCCGCCGGTAATCGTGTGGGAATTGTTGCGAATGGCGGCGGGTGGGGTGTGCTTGCTGCTGATGCATGTGTAAAATCAGGGCTCAATGTTATCGATCTCCCGCCGGATACACTCCAGGCGCTTGATCAGAGGCTGCCCGCATGGTGGAACAGGCAAAACCCGGTAGATCTTGTGGCTGGAATGAGCCGGGGAGCTTTTTTCAAAGCAGCGGAAATCCTATGCAAAAGCGACATAATTGACGGACTCATCGTTTTGGGTTTTGGTTACAATAATGCAATGGTCTCGGTTCTGGATTCATATCTTGATACTGAAGAACAAAATTTTTCAGAATACATTAAGGACGCATTGTACTCTGATGAAAGAGGCATGAATTTTTTGCTTGACCTGATTAACAAATATAAAAAACCGGTACTGCTGGCATCGGAATTCATCGTTGGAGCAGACAAGGATCAGAATGAAGCTGTTTTAGCGCTCCGCAAAAAAAATATCCTTATCTATCCTTCATCCCGTAAACCAGCCGAAGTACTCGCAAGACTTGTAAAATACAGTCAGTATTTGAAAACCCTTGATTTAAAGTGATTACATCCTGCTAAAAATTCATTTCCAGTCAAATACATCCCTATCCGGTCACTCAGATGGCGGCCCCCAATCATCCAGCGATTTTCCGTAATTGAAATAATCTTCCAATGCGTCCGCCGCGCTATTCAGCCGCTTTTCAAGCTCCTTTCTATAGGATTCAAGATCGCCCTTCTCAGCACTCGATGGGACATAAAGAGGCTCCGCAGTCAGAATGGTTGAATGCCCCCAGGGCTTGGGAAGAGCAAGCTTCATCCATGTCTTCTCTAAAATAATAAGATTGTCACCCCACGCGTGCGGGGCAATAAGGGGAAGACCTGTTTCGCGCGCTAGATAAATCGCACCCCACTTGGCTTCTCTATTTGGCCCCTTTGACCCGTCCGCCATTATAAAAACACTTTTACCTGTTTCGTTCGCTCGCTTTGCCAATTCGTAAACCGCGTCTTTTTTCCCAACAGCCGTGGAAACGCATTCTACATTAAACAGATTCAAAACATATGTTCCGACTGTTCCAATCCTTCCCTTGCTGACCATAAAAAGAGTGGGGTATACGGAAGTGTAGCGAAACAAATCCCACATCAGTGGAAATACACTTTGGTGCCATAAAGCAATGATACATGGACGGTTCTGGCTGATAAAATGTGATAAAGGGCCGCGTCTTTCATATTTTACACCCCACTGAACAAGCCAAACCCAAATTCGAAAAATAATCCCTAACAAAGGAAAGAGAAAAACCTGCAAATTGGATATTCTTCTACGTATTGAACGTATCCGCGGAGATTTCCACCATTTTTTTATACGGCTCATATTTTTATCTGTCCAGAAATTTAGTGATTAGAAATTATTTTGCAGACAACCCTTTTGCTTTAGTCTCCTCTATATCTTTTTTGATATTCAATTCAATCATTTTTTAGAAAAATGATCAAAATTACATCGTGCAAAAAGGCAGGAAAAAAGAAAGGAAATTTGGAAGTTAGAAATAAATTTGCACGGGATTGACACCTTTTCTTCAACCCAAAATTTCTAACATGGGACGTAA
>JAFDFT010000591.1 GCA_019309685.1 Deltaproteobacteria bacterium | reverse complement strand
TCTATTAAATGATATTTATCATCTGCACAATATTGTCATCACCCGATTTCTGGTATTTTACTTCCAGGACCATACCGATGCTGACATCCTTTAACTGTTTATTTTTTTTACCCATTTTAATCTTAGAACTTGAATCGAGATAGAAGATCTTATCTCCATCTTCCATTCCCAGAACTATCGATTTTTCATTCAGGTCCACGTCTTTTACCTTCCCGGTTGCACTTAAAACATCCCCGGCGTAAATAGGAAGCTGGCCAGCCATAAATATTACTATTATCAATATGGATATGACTCTCAATTTTTTCAGCATTTCATTACCCCCTTGTTATATCATTATGATTATCATTTGTTTATTTAAATAGCTTTCTTGTCAATTCTTCGATTACTTCATGAGGCGGAGGCGGAATATGGCCGGCCCAGATTAAGCGGGCCCTGATATTTACCACCTGGCCGGGTTTTATATGAACAGGCTGCCTGTATGTTAAATGGCTTTTGTGCCTGACTTCCAGGACATATATATTCGGGTTCAGCGTAATTTCAAGAGGTGTTTTACCCTTGTAAATCTTGTTGATAAAAACCTTTGACCGCAGCGGTTTGCTCACAATTTTCAAGGTGCCGGTCAATGCCATGGGGGGTGCAACAGCAACCAGGTAGGCTTCGACATAATGATCTCCCCATGGTTTTACATGCACGCTCTGGTGAAAAGGCTCGTACCCCCGCATCCTGATTTTGACCTGGTGCATACCTGCCGGTACCCGGACTGAAAGCGGGATTTCGCCGCGGTAGTCGCCATCAATGGAAACTTTAGCCCCGCGTAGATTCGCGGAAAAATGGATTTCTCCGAATTTGCGTCTGGCGTGTTTCTTCTCGAGATCCGCATTGATATAAATGACTTCCCGATGCTCAACATAGACTTCTCTTTCATAGGGCAAATACCCCTTCTTTTTAATCTCGACAAAATAATTACCCTCCGGAAGCTGGACTTCCACCGGTGTCCTTCCGTATTCCCGGTCCTGGATTACAACCTTTGCATT
This sequence comes from Deltaproteobacteria bacterium, assembly GCA_019309685.1. Classification (GTDB taxonomy): domain Bacteria; phylum Desulfobacterota; class Desulfobacteria; order Desulfobacterales; family JAABPS01; genus JAABPS01. The sequence goes on along the minus strand of JAFDFT010000591.1, from coordinate 1,198 downwards.
TTCAGGATAGGAATATATCTTGAGCTTCCCTCTACGCGGCCGGGGTCTTATCTTTTCCAGCTCGAAATTCCTGGATGTCACCTTTCCCCGCCGAACCCTGACTTCCCTGGTCAGAGACTTATACCCTCTTTTGTTCAACTTAACAGTGTAAACTCCGGGTCGAAGTTTTGTTTTCATCGGTGTACGTTTATAATATTCATCATTGATCATTACCCGTGCACCACCCGGGTGGGAAGTAATATCAAGGGTGCCGAATTGCTGGAACGGTTTGAGATCAGCAATGATATTTGTTTTCTGGCTGCTCCGGATATTGATGGATTCATAATACGGTTTATATCTGTCCTTTTCCAGCCGGATAATATGCCTCCCCTGCTTTAGTTTGATCCGCTCAGGAGTTTCTCCGTAATACTGGTCATCAACATAAATTTTTGCCTTTGGCGGGTATGATCGGACCATAAGCATCCCAAATAAATTCCTGTGCTCCAGGGTAGCAAATATTTTTACCCTCTTCCTTTTGGGGATACGTATCCGTGTTCGATATGGGTTATACCCTTCTTTTTCAAGCCGCAGGCGGTATTCCTCCGGGTACAGCCGCACCCTCATCGGCGTATGTCCGTAAAATTCACCGTTGATTAGAACCCTGGCGCCGGCAGGCGCTGAGTCGACCACCAGTTGGCCGCCTTGAGAGGCAGCGGTCGAATCGAAAAAGAGGAAAACCGATGCCATAATAGATATAAGGAGGATAACATTTAATCGAAATGATTTCATAACTAACTCCTTTATTTTTTGATAAGAAATTGCTTTTTGAAAGCGGATTAATCTGAAAGCTATTTTTTTGTACGGGACCTTTGAAAAACGGCTACCAGATGTTTGATATATTGTCAACAAGCTCTTTTGATCTAAAATGCGGAAAATTACTACCCAGCAAGCCTGTTTACCTAAGTAGCGAATGCCTGTCCTTGGTCAATTTTTTAATATTTCTTGACATTATAGCCTTTTCTTTCTTATTTTCATATCTTTTGTGGTTAATAATGATGAATCCATAAAAAGCTAAATTATGCCCTACCTTTTGCTCACATTGACGGTGCTTTTTTGGTCTGGAAATTTTATTCTCGGAAGGGGTGTCCATGATGTTATTCCTCCAATCGCCATGTCTTTCTGGCGTTGGACCATTGCTTTGCTGATAATCCTGCCCTTT
>JAFDFT010000590.1 GCA_019309685.1 Deltaproteobacteria bacterium | reverse complement strand
ACACCCCTGTTTTGATCCGCGGCTCTGAAGTCAATGGACTTTCGTACGCTGTCTTTTAAGAAAAATCGATACTGCTCGATATCGTTCACAATAATTCTCCTCGCATGGTTTCAATGACATTGCCACCTACGAATACTTCCTGGATGCCATCTTTCTCTCCGGCTTTTAAAAATAAAAGAGAGGGTCGATCGATTTCATATCCCTGCTCAATTTGAAGAGAGAAGTATGTTTTTGACAGGTAATTGTGTTTTAACAGATATGCCCCGAGACAAGCGGTGGCGCTCCCGGTCGCGGAATCTTCACGAACGCCGTGGGCGTCAAAGAAAAATCTGGCACAAAGGTTATTATCGGGACTAAGTGTTTCAGTGCAAAACAGGTACACGAATGGTGAAAAGCCTTCGTTTTTTAGCGGTGCAAATGCTTGAAGATCCAAATGAGCTCGTTGAAGCGCGTCAAGACTAACAAGGGGTACACATATGATGACGATGCCGGCATCCAGCTCCTGAACCGGCGCCTTGTTTTCAATTTCATCGATGGACAGATTCAACGCAGATGTGATACGGTCCGGCTCGATTGTCCGTCCAAGCTTTACAGGTGGTGCTGTGAACCAGGGGTATTCTCTGCCGTCGTCTGATGTGGTAAAGTCAACAGATACCCTCCCAACTCCCAGGTTTAAATGAATAACGGGAGGGTTATTGGTTTCAATAAAATGACGGATAACCCACGCAGTTCCGAGTGTGGGGTGGCCGGCAAACGGCAGCTCCTGTGCAGGGGTAAAAATGCGTGTTGAATATCCGCCGTCCGGCTGGCATTTAGAATTTACAAATGTTGTTTCCGCGTAATTCATCTCCAGAGCGATCCGCTGCATTTCATTTTCATTGAAATCACCCGCGTCTAAAACAACAGCCAATTGATTACCCTGATAGGGCGCTTCGGCAAATACGTCAACAATGTGAACTGGATGAGATGTTTTCATATCTTCTTATCTAAAGTATAATTGCTCCAATAATGACAAAGTAAAAAATTCTAGTCCAAGGCGTCGCAAATTCCGAGGAACGAGACGTACTTTTAGTACGTTGCAGTGACTTGCCCTGTTAAATCGGCTCCGCCGTCTCGCCAAGCGAGAATTTAACAGGGCGAGGATGAAGCGAAACGCAGAAATTGAACCTTTTACAAAGCCATTAAATGTTAATGAAGTTCAAATACTACAGTCACACTCCCTTTAACAGATATTTTCCCAAGAGCGATGGTGTCAGTCATATCATCGGACTGTCCACCCCTATTTTGAACGACATTTTGCGACATGGCTTGACCTCTACCATATCCCCACCAACTGCCGTAGTAATGGCTGTACTGCCGATGTTCGCTAATTTGAATAGGGTCGCCTATCTTTTTCCCAAATACAGCCGCCATCTTTTCTCCTTTTTCACGGGCAGCTTCTAAAGCGAGTTTGCGTGCTTGCTCGCGGTGCTTTTTGAACTGGGTTGTTGCAAACGTAATTCCATGGATATGGGTAACACCGGCAGTCAGAACACCTGTAATGAGCGTTTCCAATTTGTCAGGCTGTGTCAGAGTGGCAGATATGGTATTGCGAACAAAATATCCAATAAAATCTTTTTTACTGTATCCGCTTTTATAACGGGGCTCAATCGAAAGATGGTCGGTCTGCAGGTTTTTTTCTTTGACGCCTGCTTTTTTAATAGCTTTAAGTGTTTTATTCACTAAATCATTATTTTTTTGTTTTGCTTTTTGGATCTCTTTATCCCATGTTTCAACACCGAGTAAAATGGTTACCTTATCAGGAGTGACTTTAACAACTGCTTCTCCTGTAACAGTAATTTTAGGTTTTTCATTTGCGTATGATGGTTGTTGTGCGAAAGCCAGAATGGGCATTATTGTAAAAAAAGCAATGATGAAGAGAAAACGTCTCATAATTTCCTCCTTTTCTAAAGGTTGTTATTTTGTATTCAAAAAGGGATTGCTTGGGAGTAGGTTATATCGAATATGTTATGAGGTCAAGGCTGCTTTTGATTCGATCGAAAACCTTTCTGATTAAATGACGGCCTTTGGTCTTTTACATCTATGAATAAATTTCTATATTTTTACGACACCTCTTGGCTCATTCAATTGCCCGATTCACGTGTCTATTTAAATCGTTTGTCCGATTTTCGGCTTGAGACGGTTTTACTGATTTTTTCAAGCCAGCCGATTCGTACATCCATTTGAGCATCAAATTCAGG
>JAFDFT010000134.1 GCA_019309685.1 Deltaproteobacteria bacterium | reverse complement strand
ATAATCAAGCCCCACATTTTTTAGAAACCCAATCCGATCAATGATTTCTTTTTGGATTTTTTCCGCGATAATTTTATCTTTTCCTTCAAGTGTTAATCGTGAAAAAAAACCATGGGCTTTTGACGTGGAAAGAGAGGTGATTTCGTGAATAGCATAGCCGCCGACCGTAACGGATCTGCTTTCCTTTTTAAGTCTGGCGCCCTGGCATCCATGACAGGGGCGGAAATTCATATATTGCTTAATCTCTTCTCTGGATTGATAGGAATCAGTTTCCAGGTATCGCCGCTGTAGTTTTGGGATGATCCCTTCATAACTTTTGGTGTATGTGAAACGACGATTTTTCCGCTCAAAGTAAAACGTTATCTGCTCTTCATCTGATCCGTAAAGCAGTACGTTTTTAAAGTGATCCGGCAGATCCTTATAGGGAGTAAAGATATCGACACCGTAGTGGCGCGTCAATGCATCCATAAACTCAAAAAAATGAACCGTGTTTCGATTGGACCAAAGGGCAACGGCGCCCTCTCTTAACGACAGTTTCTGGTTGGGAATGATGAGAGTCGGATCGAATTCCGTGGCGGAACCCATTCCATCGCAATCCGGGCAAGCGCCCTGAGGAGAGTTAAACGAAAAACTCGCAGGCGTAAATTCAGGATAACTGATGTTGCAGGTGACGCACGCGGCCTTTTCATTAAATAAAATGCTCTTTTTAGAACGGTTGGATGTATTATCAAAAATATCACACGTCACCAATCCATCAGATAAAGAAGTGGCCAGTTCCAAAGAATCGGCCAGACGGCTTTTGATGGTATCTTTAATGACCAAGCGGTCTACAATAACGTGTATGGTATGTTTTTTGTTCTTATCAAGTTGGGATACGTCTTCAACTTCAAGAGTCTCTCCGTCAATGCGTATCCGTGAAAACCCATCTTTTCTAAGACGCCTCAATACCTTTTCGTGTGTTCCTTTTTGATCTGAAATAAGCGGCGACAGGATCATCACCTTTGTCTCTTCAGGGAAGGACATGATCTGGTCAATAATTTGATCCAGTGTCTGGGAATGTATGGGCTTGCCGCATTGATAACAGTGCGGTCTTCCCACCCTCGCAAAAAGGAGCCGGAGATAATCGTATATTTCCGTAACTGTTCCGACTGTTGAGCGAGGGTTATGGCTGGCTGTTTTTTGCTCTATTGCAATGGAAGGAGAAAGCCCTTCAATGAGGTCGATATCCGGTTTTTCCATCCGTTCAAGAAATTGTCTCGCGTATGTGGAAAGAGATTCTACATATCTGCGCTGTCCTTCCGCGTAAAGGGTGTCAAACGCGAGAGTGGATTTACCCGATCCGGACAGGCCTGTAATGATAATGAGTTTGTTGCGAGGCAGATCAATATCAATATTTTTCAAGTTATGCTGCCGCGCACCCCGGATAATAATTTTGTCAGAATCCATTATTACAAAAAAGTGACAAGTGACGAGTGAATAGTAAAAGAACTCAACATTTCAAATACGATGTACTTCATCATTGAGAAGACCCTTTTATTTTAATCAACTCTATCGCTTGATGGGCTGCCATTCTTATGGCTGCGATAAGGCTCCCGGGGTCTGCCTGACCGGTTCCAGCGATATCGTACGCGGTGCCATGATCAACGGAGGTTCTGATGATTGGAAGCCCAAGGGTTGTGTTTACTCCGTCGCTGAAATGCATCAATTTGAATGGGATGAGCCCCTGATCGTGATACATGCAAATAACGGCGTCATAACGGCCAGTTGCGGCCTGATGAAATACTGTATCAGGAGGGAAGGGGCCTGAAACATCTATGCCATGCTTTTTTGTCTGATCAATGGCTGGGGTGATAATAAATTTTTCCTCATTTCCAAAAATACCATCTTCTCCGGCATGTGGATTGAGTCCGGCAACAGCGATTTTGGGCGATAGAATACCGAAACGTTCGCGCAGAGCGTTGGAAGTCATTAAAATTTTATCACAGATGCCTTCTTTTGAAATAGCAGCCGTTACGTCTTTAAATGGGATGTGTATGGTAACAAGCACAACACGAAGTTTATGTCCGGCCAGCATCATCGCGAAATTATTTGTTTTCGTACGTTCAGCAAAAAGTTCGGTATGGCCATTATATAAAAAGCCAGCAGCGTGCATTGCATTTTTGTTGATCGGTCCGGTTGCTACACCAGCGATTTTCCCTTCAAGAGCCATGTCAATGGCTGTTATGATGTAACTTACCATTGCTTTTCCGGTTTTAGGGGTGGGATTTCCCCAAATTGTTTCGTCAAAATCAAGGGTCGACAGGCTTAAAACGTCAATACTGCCGTGTGTGTATCTGCCTGAGTCCGCATCTGGTATTGATTTAAGAGAAAGCGTGCTTTGGTTGATTTCTTTGGCATGCTCGAGAATATTCAGATCCCCTATGACCAGAGGTTTGCAAATATCATATATTTCAGCGTTGCAAAGGGCCGACAGAGTGATTTCAGGACCAATGCCAACAGGATCACCCATGGTGATACCGATAAAAGGACGATTATTTTTCATGGCAGTATAATTGAGAAATATTATGACCTCAAATGAGCGTAAATAAAATAAAAAACCCTTTAACAATTATGTATGATTTAAGCGTATAATTCTTTTATTTAGGTTTTTGTATATCTTCTATCGAATAGGCATACATATCATTTTTAATTTTATTTACCCTATGGGAAAGCCGATCATACACCATCTTCTGCGTTATCACTAGATCGCAGTAGATTATTACGGCTTCACCCTTGATGTCTTAAAGTTGGAGCATTCTCAACTTTCGCTCAATCGAGGTATAAGAATGTCTGCTTTTAACAAAATAGTTGTACATAAAATGTTCATATTACATTTTGAAAATAATTATTCAAATAAATAATAATAGTATGAAAAGAAGTAAAAAGCCATGTTACTTAAATTACAAACGATTGTTAAACTGTTGTTAAAGGATAGTTAAAACAACAGAAAAACGAAGGAAATAGGAGATAATTGAAGAAAACCAAATTGTCTAAAAATAATTGAAAAGCACAGATATGCTTAGAATGTTTAAAAAAAATTCGAATTACCTAAAGCCAGAACAATAGAGAAGTTGACAGGTCGGGTGCAAATTATAGACATAAAAACAGTAAGATATAAATTGTTGATAACTTCTGTGCAAATAATGGCTGAACCGGATTTATTCGGTTTGACACAAGATATTATATAACATAAAAGTTCACGAAAAATTTAGTCTTCAGGTTGACATTAACCGATTTTCTAACCAGAAATATTAAATACCACCTCTAGAGTATTTAAAATCATAGATAAACTGTTAATAAACGGGTAGTCAATAATTGTTCTGTTATAATAATATTAAAATTTATCTCACCTTATTTAAAGGCTGGACACTCTATGAAGAGTTAATTAAAAACCACGGGCCTTGTTAATACAACTGGGTTGTCGGAAAAAGCAATCTGGGTTTGTTTTTACATCAAAAAATTCGGGTAATTTTCAATAATTATTAACAAAAGAGTTATTGGCATAGCAGTTTGCCACTAATTCAAATTGGAGGGGAGCGTTTCGAGTAGCATGGAAAATGTCTGGGCAGAAATAAAAAATGCGATTAAAAAATCAGTGCCTGGCCATACTTACATGATGTGGATTGAGCCATTAACATTTACGAAAAATGAAGACAATAAATCGGTTGCTATTAACTGCCCCAATTATTTCTCTAAAAAACGGATTCAGGAAAATTATATCGAAGTAATTGAATCCGAGGTCAACAAAGCTTTAGGGGAAAAATGCAAGATAGCGATTAAAATTTCAGGGGAAAACGGCAGGCCATCGAAAAGGTCGAATGGAGAGGATTACCAATTACCACTTCCGAATTTGAATATACGTACCCAAAGCGGGCGATTTTTAAAAAAGGACTTTACCTTCGATAATTTTGTTGTAGGCACTAATAATGATTTCGCATATTCCGCTTCAATTTCTCTAGCGGCAAAGAAAAGTTCTCACCAAAATTCACTATTTTTGCTGTCCAATACAGGAATGGGCAAAAGCCATCTTTCACAGGCGATTGGTCACCATGTTCTGACCAAATCTCCTTCCGATCGCGTGTATTACATTACCGCTGAGGATTTTAGCAATGAGATGGTACACGCTTTTCGGCATAACAATATTAATAAGTTCAAAGAGAAGTATAGAAATAATTGTGATGTGTTGCTACTTGAAGATGTTCATCATTTGAGCGGTAAAGAACGGACTCAGGTTGAACTCTCGTTGTTGCTGGATTTCTTGTTTGACTCAGAAAAAAGAATAATTTTTTCAAGTTGTTACCTTCCGGTGGATATTCCGAAGTTAAATGAAAAATTATATTCACGCCTTTCCTGCGGTCTTATTTCCAATATTGAACCACCAAATTTTAGGACCAGGGTTCGAATATTAAGAAAAAAATCAAACGGAAAGGGCTGTCAACTCCCAGAGAAAGTGGTTCTTTATCTTGCAAGTGAACTTTCAGAAAATGTAAGACAGCTTGAGAGCGGATTGCTCGGTGTTATGGCAAAATCCTCCCTCCTTGGCGTACCCATTGATTTAAACCTTGCTACGAGTGTGGTTAAAAATATCGCCAGACAGCATAAAAAAATAACAATAGATGTTATTAAAAAGCTTATTTGCAAACACTTCAGTATATCCGTGGCTGATATTATATCAAGTTCCCGCAAACAAAGTATCGTCCGCCCCAGGCAATTAGCCATGTATCTGTCAAGAAAATATACGGATTCACCTCTTCAAGATATTGGAAGAAGCTTCAACCGTTATCATGCGACAGCCCTTCATTCGATTAATTCTGTAGAGAAGGAGCTGAAGGAAAATAACGCGATGATAAAGCAGGTTGAGTTTTTTAAAAAGAAATTAGAGTCCGGAAAATATTAGAATCAGTTTTCTTCAGCCGGTAATATAATGGCCAAAAATATACTTCAAATTAATAAAGAAACGCCGTCTCAACATCTGCCGCCTCAAAACCTTGAAGCGGAGGAATCCATTTTAAGTGCCATATTGCTGGATAATTCCTCACTGGTTGATGTTCTTGATATTTTAAGAGCTGACGATTTCTACCGGTCCGCCCACCAAACCATTTTTTCTGCTGTTATCGATCTTTTTTCTAAAAATGAGCCAATTGATCTCATCACTCTGTCAAATATACTGCGAAAACAAAAAAAACTGGATGAGATAGGTGGAGCAACGTATCTGGCAAAACTGGTGGATACCGTACCGCTGGCAGTAAACGCGCAGCATTACGCAAAAATTGTCCACGAAAAGGCGTATCTCCGCCGATTAATTGAAAAGGCCAATGAAATTACAAAGCGATGTTTTGAAGACAGCGAAGATGTTGATGAAGTCATCGACTTCGCAGAACGGTCTATATTTGAAATATCAGGAGATAAGATTGGGCCGTCTTTTCATTCTATCAGCCAAATTATTGAAAAAAGTATTGATACGCTTGAAAAACGACAGCGTAACAAATCATTGGTCACAGGTGTTCCTACAGGATTTAAAAAGTTGGACACGGATACATCTGGACTTCAAAAATCGGATTTAATCATTATTGCCGCACGGCCGGGTATGGGGAAGACGGCCTTTGCACTCAATATTGCAAGAAATGCGGCGATTGAGTCGAATATCCCCGTTTCTGTTTTCTCGCTTGAAATGTCAAAGGAACAACTGGCCATGCGTCTGCTAAGCAGTGAAGCAAAGGTGAACTCAACACGGATAAGGGGAGGGTTTTTAAATCAAGATGACTGGCACCAGATAAACAATGCGGCGGGCAGACTTTATGAGGCACCTATCTATATTGATGATTCGCCAAGCCTCACGGCTCTTGAACTGCGGGCGAAGGCGCGGCGAATGAAAATGGAAAAAGATATCGGCATTATCATTATTGATTATCTTCAGCTAATGAAAATACGCGGTATGGCCGAAAGAAGAGACCTTGAAATATCGGAAATCTCACGGTCTTTAAAAGCCCTCGCCAAGGAACTGGATATTCCTGTTGTGGCACTGTCTCAGTTAAATAGAAAGCTGGAAGAAAGAAGCGATAAGCGGCCGCAGTTATCTGATTTAAGAGAGTCAGGAGCGCTTGAGCAGGATTCGGATGTGGTCATGTTTATCTACAGAGACGACGAATATAATAAAGATGAAAGTAATCCAAAAAAGGGAACCGCTGAAATACTGCTAAAAAAGCAGCGAAATGGCCCCACTGGAATGTCGACATTAACATTTCTGGCTGATTGTACATGTTTTGAGAATTATACTGGTGAATAGTCGGGATAAAAAATTCGTTTTAGTTGTTAAGTTGAAAGAGTAATTGTTTTAAGATGAACTTAAAACCTAATACCTCAATTGAGCGAAAGTTGAGGGTGCTCCAGCTTCCCCGGCGACGGGATCTACGCTTTAGGGTAAATAAAATGAAAATAAAGAATGATATTTATACCTCAGCTATAGACTATAGAAGATATACAAAAATATGAATAAACCGTGCTATACCCTTAATTCCTAGGTAATTAGTAAATGTTTTTCATTTTATTTACGCTCATTTGAGGTAATACTTAAAACATTTATATATAAAAACAACTTCTAATCACAGAAAATCCTTTCTCCTAAAAGCCTCCATGAATGTTGTCTTTGATTTATGCGCCTATTTCAGATATAAAGACATCCGCATTACTCACTCACTACCTAATTTAATATATGATTGAATGAAACGGCTTTTCGGAAATACAGGAGGACTTAAGGCTAATCAGGTCCGCAGACTTGAAAACCTATACCGGCGGCGAACGCCTCCAGAAAACATTATCACTGCTGAGTTGGCTCGCGATCTGAGCAGGCTGTCTCATGAGCTCCGACGTCAAATAGGGCTGTTAATTAACAGGAGTGGCAAAATTGAATACGTGATTGTCGGAGACAGTCAAAAAATTCTTATCCCAGATACCAGCGACTATAGGACCGCACCTGGCCGTTTGCGGGGTTTACGGTGCGTACATACACACCTGAACAATGAATCCCTTACAAGGGATGATTTGACGGATCTCGCCTTGCTAAGACTGGATATCATGGCCGCTATCACCGCGACCAAAGATGGCATGCCGAATAGAGTGCATATGGGTCACATATTACCGGAGAATATAGAAGAAGCACCATACAAAATTTACGATCCTATCATACCACACAAACTCGATATCGGCTGCCTAGAGCTTATTCAGGCTCTTGAAGATGAACTTTCACAAAAAAATTTATTATATAAAGCAGATTCAGGAAAAGAAAGAGCTATTCTGGCAAGCGTCACATCAGGTTCCGAGCGTAGAGAGAAAGATCAGCTGGATGAACTAAAAGAGCTGGCGGTATCATGCGGAATTGGAGTGGCTGGTACTTTTCTACAGCAACGGAAACATGCTGATACTCGATTTCTTTTAGGGATAGGCAAACTCCAGGAACTATCTATTTTGGTATTGCAGAAAGGGGCGACGCTTATTATTTTCGATCGTGAATTAAATCCATCCCAAATACGTTCGATTACTGATAAGGTTGATTTAAAGGTTATTGATCGATCACAGTTGATTCTTGATATTTTCGCACAAAGGGCTCAATCAAGAGAAGGCAAACTCCAGGTAGAGCTTGCTCAGTTAAAATATCTGCTGCCGCGTCTTGTTGTAAAAAATACAGCGATGTCCAGGCTGACAGGAGGGATTGGAGGCCGAGGGCCTGGCGAAACAAAGCTTGAAATAAACCGAAGACGCGTAAGAACCAGAATTACTCATCTTGAAAGGAACATATCCATGGTAAGAAAACAACGTAAACAGCAGAAAGCAAAGAGAGAGAAGAAAAAACTTCCTATCATTTCTATCATCGGATACACAAATGCGGGAAAATCAACCCTTTTAAATACACTTACCAAAAGCAATGTAAGGGCTGAAAACCGTCTTTTTGCCACACTGGATCCCTCAAGCAGACGGCTGAAGTTTCCGGAAGATATTGAAGTGATTGTCACAGATACGGTAGGGTTTATCGAAAACATTCCAAAGGACCTTTTGGTAGCATTTCGAGCAACTCTCGAAGAGCTTGAAGGTGCGAACCTTTTGCTGCATGTTATTGATATCCATAATCCGCGCGTTAAAGAACAGGTCCAGTCGGTTGAAAAACTTTTGGCTGATCTTGATTTACATAACATACCGACGCTGCGTGTTTTAAACAAACAGGATTTGGTAAAAAGAGAAATGGCCGACAGGCTGGTAGAATCGTTTCAGGGCATACCTATTTCTGCTAAATCATCGGACACGTTAATTCCTTTGATTACAAAGATGAGGGAAATGGTTTTATCTACAATGTAAATTTGTATCGAAAAGAGTGCCCTCGGATAAGAACGATAAAGGTTATATAACGAAAACAGGATAAAATTAATGATGGAGTTAGATAGTGTAAAAAGGGTTGGTATGTCTGCTGCGTTAAAAGGAGCAGCGGTTTTGAGATCTTATTTTGGAAAGGTGAAAAATATATCCAAAAAGGGTGCCATAGATCTGGTAACGGAAGCAGATATGAATTCAGAAAAAGTGATTATTGAGACTATCAAGAACGTTTTTCCAGATCATTCTATCTTTGCAGAAGAAAGCGGCTTGAATGATCAAGCTTCCAAATATCAGTGGATTATTGATCCTCTTGATGGAACGACAAATTATGCACACCATGTGGGACTTTTCGCGATTTCCATCGCGTTTGCGATGAACCAGGACATTTTATTTGCTATCGTGCTAAACCCCATCACAGAGGAACTCTTCACCGCAACTAAGGGAAAAGGCGCGATGCTCAACAACCGAAAAATTGAAGTGTCAACGGTTGATAAGGTTTCAGAGAGCCTGCTGGTAACGGGCTTTCCGTATAATTTTAAAAGGTTGTTCAATCCGTTGATGAAGCGGTTTTCTAACTGTCTAGGCGCTGCTCAGGGAGTACGGCGGCTGGGTTCAGCGGCCCTGGATTTATGCTATGTTGCTTGTCGAAGATTTGATGGTTTTTGGGAACAGAATCTACAACCCTGGGATACAGCAGCTGGAGTATTAATCGCCAGAGAAGCTGGTGCGATCGTTACGGATTTTTCGAACCAACCTTTTACCGTTGATCAAAAAGAGATCCTGGCAACAAATGGAAAAATTCACGAAGAATTGCTGGAGATATTAAAGATCTAATTTTTTTAGGTAGTTTCAACCGGAAATATTTTTCCGGGGTTTAATATACCGTTTGGATCAAACAGATTTTTAATTCGCTTCATTAAATCGAGTTCATTTTGACCTAATTCTTTAGACATAAATGGTGCTTTTGCAGTACCGATGCCATGTTCGCCTGAAATTGTTCCGCCCAGTTCAACCGTAAATTCAAATAGTGATTCCACTGCGATTTGCGCTTTTTTTAAATCGTCCTTATTTTTTTTATCCAGCATAATATTGAAATGAATGTTTCCGTCACCCGCGTGACCGAAACTGACTATTTGAAGCCCGGTTTCCAATCGTAACGCGTCTATTTTTTTGACCACATCAGGGATTTTATTTCTTGGGACGACGATATCTTCATTGATTTTATCAGGCCCGTATGTAAATAAAGACGGCGAAATCGCTTTACGCGCTTTCCAGAGATCAGCCGCCTCATCTTCGGATTCGGCCACGGTGAAACTGGCAGCTCCGCTTTCGAGGCAAATTATTCTTAAATGTTTGACCGTGTCATCTATTTCAATTTTGCTTCCATCGACTTCAATAAGCAAGATGGCTTCAGCATCTGTAGGAAGCCCAGCATTTAGATAGCTTTCAGCGCATCGGATTGAAGCGTTATCCATATATTCAATGGTTCTGGGGATGATTCGGCACCTGATTATTTCTGATACTGTTTGTGCTGCGGTTTCGATTTTATTAAAGACCGCAGTCATTGTCTTGACTGCTTCAGGCAGGGGAAGAAGCTTGAGTGTTATAGATGTAATAATACCAAGGGTCCCTTCAGAACCGATGAGCAGTCTTGTTAAATCGTATCCCACCACACCTTTCATGGTTTGAACACCGGCACGAATGATTTCTCCGGTGGCCAGAACAACTTCAACACCAAGAACGTAATCACGGGTGACGCCATATTTTACAGCTCTGGGTCCGCCAGAGCATTCGGCAAGGTTTCCTCCCAAGGTGCAATAATCGGCGCTGGATGGGTCCGGAGGATAGAACAGCCCTTGTCTTTCCACAACCTCTTGAAAACGGCCGGTAATCACACCCGGCTCGACAAAAGCTACGAGATTATCTTTATCAATGTTGAGGATGCGGTTAAACCGGGACATCACCACCACGACGCCTCCATTTAAAGGAATTGATCCGCCGGTCATACCTGTTCCTGATCCCCTTGGAATAACACTGAAATGTTCAACATTGGCAAGCTTTAAAATTTGTGCAATTTCATCCTTTGTTCCAGGAAAAACAACGGCTTCAGGCAGTTGCCCTTTTACGTTGGCGTCATATGCATAGCAAGCAAGGTCTTCCTTTGCCATGCTACAGTTTGATTTGCCAACGATATTCTTAAGCTTGTTAAATGTTGATTTGGCTAGTGTCATTTCAAATTGGTTTCCATCCATAAATGGCCGTTTTTCATCCCGATATGGGGGGACGAAAGATTACTCATTTATGAATTGGAAACACTTTTAGGTGCCCATTTTTTAAAACTGGGTTAATGAATGGGCACGGATTAGGA
>JAFDFT010000589.1 GCA_019309685.1 Deltaproteobacteria bacterium | reverse complement strand
TCGGTCTGTTAACCGAAACCTACAATCCGTCACACGAAGAAGACCTGAAGCGGACAAAAGCGGTTCCCATTGATATGGTTGTGGTCAATCTTTACCCATTTAAAGAAACAATTTCAAAACCGGATGTAACGGTTGAGCAGGCCAGGGGAAATATCGATATTGGCGGGCCTTGTATGATCCGGGCTTCCGCGAAGAATTTTTTAAGGGTTGCCTCGGTTGTTGATCCTGATGATTATGAAACGGTATTGTCGGAAATGAAAGCGAATAAAGGAACGATATCTCTGAAACTTCGTTTTCGGTTGGCACAAAAAGCATTTGAACACACGGCCGTTTACGACAGAATGATTTCTAATTATCTCAACTCGCAGGATGTTAAAGATGTTGAGAAGTGTTTTAAGTTTTAGGGCCATCTCCAAAAAAATGTAGATGACCCTAAAAGGGGTCAAGGATTCAAGGATTCGAGTGAAGTACTTAACATATGTAAAGGGTTGAAAGGGAGATGAAAGTCTTATAGATAGTACACGATTTTAAGACTATTAAGATGATGGCAAAGAAAAAAAATCAAGTTCAAGGCGCGTAGTAAATCCCGAGGAATGAGGCGTACTGAGAGTACGCTGTAGTGACGAGGAATGCAGCGGAACACAGAAATTGGATTTTTTGCGAAGCCATCAAAGGAGACAACAAACCATGACCGATGACCTAAAAAAAATGTATAAAACCGTTATGGACGATCACTTCCCGCCAAACATGGAAATCAGTTTTGTTGATGGGGATACGCGGCAGACGCTTTTCTATGAGAAGGTCACCTGGACCATAGATAACATAGAAAAAGGGTTGAGGTACGGTGAAAACCCAGGCCAGGAGGCTGCTCAATATAGGCTGGTGAATGGAAACCTGATTTTAGGCGGTATTGAAACAATCCAGCCGGGCCAATACCTGGCATCAGATATAGAGCTTTTGCAATCCGGTAAACATCCAGGGAAAACCAATCTTACAGACACGGATAACTCCCTTAATATTTTGCGATACTTTACGGACAAGCCAACAGTGGTCATTGTCAAGCATAATAATCCCTGCGGTGTAGCGTGCTCTGATTCGCTGGCCGACGCGTACCATAAGGCGCATATGGCAGACAGGGTGGCCGCGTTTGGCGGATGCATTGCCGTGAACAGACCTGTTGATAAATCAACGGCAGAGGCTATTTATCAGCAATATGCTGAAGTTGTGGTGGCTCCTGATTTTGAAGAAGGAGTGATGGATATTTTTTCCGGGAAGAAAAACCTCAGGGTGATTCGAATCGGCAATATAGAACGGCTGAATAATTTTGTTGGGAAAAGATATGTTGATTTTAAGAGCCTTATTGACGGAGGAATTATCGCCCAGTGGTCTTTTGTGCCGGAAGCCCGTTTGAAAACAGATATTAAATTAGCTGAGTGTGATTACAAAGGAAAGACGTATAAAATTAACCGTGAGCCGACTCAAGAAGAATACGACGACATGCTATTTGGATGGCTGGTGGAATCAGGGATTACATCGAACTCAGTTATTTATGTCAAAGATCTGGCCACCGTGGGTATCGGTACCGGAGAGCAGGACAGGGTTGGTGTCGCGGAAATAGCTCGGGACAAGGCCTACCGAAAACTTGCTGACCGTTACTGCTATGAAGATCATCAGATTTCCTATAATGAGATGGAAGATGAATCTATTAAAGAATCCATAGACAAACGTGTTGCCCAGGAAAAAGGGGGACTTATTGGTGCTGCCATGGTCAGTGACGCGTTTTTCCCTTTTAGAGATGGTGTTGATGTGGGTATCAGTGAAGGGGTTTTATCTGTGATTCAGCCAGGCGGGTCAGAAAATGATTATCAGTCCATTGAGGCATGCAACGAGGCAGGGGTTACTATGGTATACACAGGCCAGAGATCCTTCAAACATTGATTGTTGCCATTCATAAATGGCCTTTTTTCCCCAATTTCTGTGTCGGACTAAAACTTTAATCCTCGAAATACTACATGTATGTCTGCGGTTAAAATTTTAGCCTTCCTTGAAATTGACCAAAAATCGCTCATTTCTGAAAGACAACAAAAATTTATTTCTAGAATGTAACGATCTTGAATTACCAGTCTTTAATATTACCTCAATTGAGCGAAAGTTGAGGATGCTCCAGCTTCCCCGGCGACGGGATCTACGCTTCGCTCCGACAAAGCATCAAGGGTGAAGCCGTAATAATCTACTGCGATCCCTTGA
>JAFDFT010000588.1 GCA_019309685.1 Deltaproteobacteria bacterium | reverse complement strand
AAAATAGTTTTCGCGCTGGCATTTAACGTATGACTTTTGGCCGCAAAATATATTTTATCTTTATCGGTTTGCTCTCGCAGCTTGACCTTTGTCTCTTCTACTTGTTTTATATCTTCACTTACTTGCTGCGCTGGTTCTGCATCCATACCCTTCTCTTCAGTCACAGCCTCCTCATTTTCGTTTTTAGCTTTCAGCATTTCTATTATTTCTTCTTTTGGCTCCTGTGTTTTTTGTAAAGACCCATCTGGCATTTCAGCCGTATAGGAGTTTAATGGAAGCAATCCAAGGTGAAAAATAATCATGATGGCTATTACACATAATTTAGTTTTCATTTTCCCGCCCTCCATCAAAATGTTAATTGCGAATGATTTTTTAGCAATTCATAATTTTTGCCAATTAATTCTGCAATATTTTTATAATTGACCGTTATTATGACAGAAACATTTTTTATCTTCAAGTTTTATCTGACAATTGATTATTTCAATTGCCGAAACCAATCAAATAAAGGGGGCATCAGCGGAGGAAATTCTGCCTGATTTCACACAACGGATATCATAATTCTAAATCATTTCTGCTAAAACTGTAACTGCTCTTTTAGTTGAACAAAGAACTCATTTCGTATCTTTTCTATTTTCAAAGCTTCCGTATAGCCAAGTATCGCTTTGTCTTCATGTTTAAACCTATTGGGTTCAACTTGCAGCGCATATGAATTTATTTGTCTTTTCCAAAACCACTCCGCACAGCAGAACTGTATGTTTTCAGGATCTATTTCCGTAATGTCCTTAAGACTATTGATCAGCCTCCTTCCCGAATCGTTGTTGTCAATGCAAAATACGATATAAGCTATCCTGTATTCCACTTTTGTAATGCCGTGTGTAACCGTCAAGGAATCGATATTTTGAGGATCATTCTGGCCGGAGTAGAGAAAATGGCCATAACAGCTTTGCAGTGTAAAACAACAAGGTATTTTATTAAAACCTTTAATATGTTCAGTTATTGGTGCATCAATCACAGCGTCTGTAAGTCCTGTCAGGCTTTTTTGCCTTTGCTCTTGATAATGCGGATTTTGCACTAATTTTTTAGGTTCTGTAAAGGTTTCCAACTGTATACTTCCTGCTTATACTATAATTGGTTTTGATTAAACATATGAATGGACGAGTATCGTTTTATTGCTGCATTTAACCTATCTTTACTTTAGTATGTGCGGTTCTCCTCCAATGTAGCTGGAGAAAGGGGGTTTGAGGATTCCCGGTCTAAGTCCGGGGTCTTAAAAAACTTCTTTTAAACAGTGTTCAAGTAAAGTATATTCAAATGTATCTGTTATTATGAATTCCAGGCTTTTTCCCTCCAATGTTATATAGCATAAATGAAACAAAACAGTGTTAAAAAATTTAAGCCTATAAAAGACCAAGACACCGTTGCAAGAACTCAATTCATTTTAGCACTGGTGCGTGTACTGGTACCTCTGGGCCTGGTCGGCTTTATTTACGGATATGTACTTGGAGGAAATTGGGGATCCCTTATAGGCTTTTTATTAGGCGCAATCTTGAGTGTACCGGCATCTTTACTTGTGATGATAATTTCTGATAGGGCCGGAACGGTAGCTGGCGCTCTATACAGAGGTCCCAAAGCAAATTGGGCCATTCGCGATCAGCTAGAAGGGGTTCTAAATCAGGTCCGGTATCACAAAATGCAGAATAATTTTGATCTAGCATTTCTCAAGGTTGAAGAGGTTCTCGCTAAAGATCCAAAATTCCCTGACGCCCTTTTATTGAAAACACAAATACTTTGGGAAGGGTTTGATGACGCAATTGAGGCCAAGCGATGTCTTGAAACGATAATTACAACAACCCCAAAAACCGATAAATATCATCTGTGGGCTTCAACATTATACGCGGATATTGTAACAGCTGAAAAAAAACGTTTGGAGGAGAAGCAAGAAGTTTGAAAGATTAGGGGAAGTTGATGAGCCGGCGCATCAATTTTCAAGAAACACTGTTCGTTACTGACATGCAGCGGTCTATTACGTGCCCGAATAGACGCGCTTGTTATATGCTTTTTTTCTTTTTGATCATTTCCACCACCTGGTGGACATCAGCCAAACATCACCTTCCTTTCGGATTTTCTTTAGCGCAATTACATTCCCCTGCCTTCTTTTCGAATGCAACCTTTTCATAGATCAAAGAGCGCCCGTTATCTATATAATCATTTTCAATATCTCTTTTCGTATATTTAAAACAGTAACATAC
>JAFDFT010000587.1 GCA_019309685.1 Deltaproteobacteria bacterium | reverse complement strand
TTCCTCGCACATAAGTGACATAAACTCTTTTTCAAGCTCAGCGAACTCTTCTATTTTGAACTCTTTTTTATCGTCGCTTTTTGAAATAACAAATTTTTGCTTCATTATATATCTCCTTTAAGAATATCAGAATAACTATATCTTAAAAATTCAACTTTGTTGATTTTCTTTAACAGTATTTAACAGTTTTTTAAACAACGGGCCTTCCTTTCTCCATACCCAGCATGTATCTACTAAAAACTGCCTCATTGAATCAGAAGATAAATCTTTATCCACAGGTTTTCTCGAATAATGCGCCCAGTATCCCTGAATCGCGGCAGGTGCCATGGAAATCAAAAGTGCTGTTAAATGAGCGCATCCATTAATCCCGCCCAGGATATCTTTTACCCTCATCGTAAAGCCTGTTACAATACTCATTCCTTTAATTCTGTCAAGACTTTTGCGTGTTTCCGCGCATTCTTTGTTCGGAATACCCGGCATTTCAACCTCAATTTCCTTTATCGAGAGCGGTTGGCCGTCAAGCCACATCCGTATCTTCATATGATGCACTATTTGGGGAGAGCGCTCTTCACCTGTTGGTGAATAACCGGACTTCAGCCGGTCATCAATCAACTCCCCTTCAACAATAATGCCCCCCTGATCAGACTCAAACGTAGAAATCTTTGTATTTCGCGTATGCACACTTTCTCTTTTACATTTTTCAAGTAAACTCATCTCGTCTCCGTTTAAATTTTTAGTTTTATATAATTTTATTACACCATCTAATCTGAAATAGAATTCTATTTCAAAAAAAAATATTCGAATCAAAGTTTAAAAAATGAGTAATCTTTCGCAAGGCCAAGAAATTCCGAAAATTTATCCGCCTCCGGCGGGTTGCGTAAAGATTGTGGGAAAGAACCATTTTTTAATAAAAACTATGTGTTGAGCTTTAATAATTAATATATTATGAAAAAGGCTCTATAATCATAATTTCAGCAAATTACAAGGAGGACTGAAGCGATGTCACTTTTTTTGGTCCAGCATGGGAAAAGCCTGTCCAAGGATCTTGATCCTGACCAGGGTCTTTCCGAACAGGGGATTTCAGATGTAAAAAGGATCGCTGAAGTCGCTAAAGAATATAACGTCCATGTATCAGGCATACGTCACAGCGGGAAAACACGCGCCCGCACGACGGCCGAAATCTTTGCTTCCGCCTTAACCCCGAAAAACGGAGTGCAACAGATGGTTGGAATAGCCCCCATGGATGATGTGACGGCCTTTGCTAAAACACTAAACCCTAATGAAAACAAAATGTTTGTGGGGCATCTCCCGTTTATGGAACGGTTGACTGCCTGGCTGATAACCGGCTCTCAGGAAAAACCGGTATTTAAATTCCAAAATGGCGGTATCGTATGCCTTGATGTGTTCCCGGAAACCGAATCTTGGGCAATCAAATGGACCCTTATGCCGAACATAGATTAAAATGAATGAGCTTGAAATCATAAAAACGCCAAAAAACAAACACTTGAACCTTAAACCTCTTATCCAAAACCCCGACAAATTTCGAGGGGAACCCTTGTCGAAGACCCCGAGTATATTCGAGGGGACCCCTTTCTCCCAACTTGTCGGGAGAAAAATCATACTTATTATCACCATACTTATCCTTTTCTTTCTACAATCCGGTTGTTCGTCTTCAAAAGATAAGACAGGTATTGAGAAGCCGGTTGCCGTAGAAATCAAAGAGATCCAGACTATCGATCTGCCGGTTGACGTCGAAACCACAGGAAGACTTTCTCCTAATCGCGAAGTAATGCTTATGGCTGAAGTTAGCGGCGCAGTAAAAACATATTTTGCGGATATGGGCGATAGTGTTGAAAAAAATCAGGCTCTGGTAAAGATCAATCCTGTAGATTATCAGCTAGCCTTAAATGAAGCAAAGGCCAATCTTGCTTCCGCCCAGGCCCAACTCGATCTCGCAAAGAAGTCTTACGAGCGTTCAAAGATTCTGTTGCCTCGCGATGTCATATCCAAAGACACGTTTGAAAAATCTGAATCGCAATATAAAGCCGCCTTAGCGGGCATAAACAGAGTTAAGGCCATGGTTGATATCGCTCAGGAACGTTTGAAGAAAACAATTATCCGGGCTCCTTTTCCAGGACTTGTGGCCGCTCGTATGGTTGAAGTGGGGCAAACCATCGGAGCGGGACAGCCGGCAATGAATATCATTGACCTGGATCCCATACGGATAAAAATCAGTCTTTCAGAAAAGGATTATAT
>JAFDFT010000133.1 GCA_019309685.1 Deltaproteobacteria bacterium | reverse complement strand
TGAATAAATATATTCGCTATTCGTGTTGAACCGGAGATTAATATCATGAATAGAATAATTTGAAGTAACAAGGTCAGTGCTTGTCAAAGTGTTGCCTATTAAAAAACCCACTCATAAAAGTGGGTTTTTATATTAAAAATTGAAAAAGTTATTAATTGTAAGTCAGTTGCTAATACTTGCGTATAAGCTTTTGTGCCAGAAACTACTTCTTCAAGAATAATGCAATCAAATTAGAGTGTAGAGTTATTTATGATCGCAACAGCAATAGTATTGTTATTATGGTCGTCCCACCGCTTTCATTGGCTGCGTGCTCCCTGCAGTAACATCTTTGAGGTCGCCCTCCTTTTTAAGTTCCGGTTTTTCGTAAGTTTCTTTTTTGTCTTTTTCAGCCATTTTTATCCTCCCCTTTGTGATTTTAGAATTTTATTTTCTATAGGTTAAGCTGCTTTTTATGATAATGTCAACCGAAATCCTTCATTTTTTATTCAGTATCGAGAATGATTAATTGCCTTGATTTGCAATGAACTGCGGGTTAAATTATGAACTTTTTCCCCTTACATCTGCCCAGTTCTGCCTGCAGTAATATCCTTGAGCCCGCCTTCCTTTTTAAGTTTCGGCTTTTCGTAAGTTTCTTTTTTGCCTTTTGTTTTTTCTTTAGCCACTTATATCCTCCTTTTTTCGGTTATCGAATTGGATTATTTATGATAGTTTATATGTCAAAATATTGTCAAGAAAAATACTGTATTTTCTATATAGTCTAATACATGATTAATTTCTTCAATCAAATAAAAAGCATATTTGTTATGTTGCAGAGGGGTATATCTATTTGATTTACCACAGAAAAGAATTCCTGTGCTCCGACGAGCTTTTTGGGGGCTCATTCTCGCACAGGAAACTTTTCTTCTATTTTCTAGCTATGAGTAGTACTTGATTTTAAGTAATGAGTAAATTTAATAAAAATCCCTAAGCGAACACTTTTGAACGTTACCAACTTATTATAATAACGTACACATCGAGTTCCTATCTGATAATCAAATCTCAGTTGCTCCTACAAGCGACCTAAATTCCTTAGAACATACTTCAAAGATGCTGCGGTGACGTGTGATTTAGCACTGTGCTGCCCTGTCATCATCGGAATGACAAAGTCATTTTTTAAAAATACTTGACAAGAAAATTTTGTAAGGATAGTTAAATTAAAATCAGCGACTGAATGCTCATCAGTTATTCCAGTGCAACATACAAACTATGATGATCTGTGTTAATTGCCCGGGTAAAAAATAAATCCTTTTTTTACTGGCCGAGACTCAACCCTTTAAATATCGACATCGGGACTGGATATGAATCTTCTAAACGAGATCCTGCAGACAATTCTAAGCGGTATATCCGTGGGCTGCATTTACGGACTGATCGCCCTCGGGTTTGTAATGATTTTTAAGGCTACCGAAGTGATCAATTTCGCCCAGGGTGAACTCATGATGGTTGGGGCGTTTATTGCCTTCAGCCTCATTTCCTTTTTTCATCTCTCCTACTGGACCACCTTACTGCTCACAACCCTTATTATGGCCCTTTTCGGCATGATCATTGAGAGGGTCGTTCTTCGTCCCCTTGTGGGCCAACCGATTTTTTCCCTTGTCATGGTCACCATCGGAATGATGATCTTTTTCAAGAGCGTGGTAAGTATGATCCCTTTCTGGGGGACGGATACCTATGGATTCGGCACACCATTTACCGAAAAACTCGTACGATATAATGAAATTATTGTTTCCTGGGAACATCTGTCGATCATCATCCTCACCCTCCTTCTGATCCTGGCGCTCTTTATCTTTTTCCGGTTTACCAAGATGGGTGTGGCCATGCGTGCGACCTCCCAGAATCAGTTGGCCGCTGTATATATGGGGATCAGCGTCAACAGGGTATTTTCTCTTACCTGGGTCATCAGCGCGATACTGGGTGGCTTTGCCGGCATTCTCCTATCGCCCATCACATTCGTTCACATGAACATGGGCCTGATCGGCCTGAAGGCTATGCCCGCCGCTATTCTCGGCGGATTTTACAGTATCCCCGGCGCTGTTGTGGGGGGACTCATCATCGGCGTCACCGAAAGCCTGGCCGGTGCTTACCTTCCCATCGGCTGGAAAGATGTCGCCGCGTGGATTATTCTCATCCTCGTTCTTGTCATCCGTCCGTACGGTCTTTTTGGCACTGAATTAAAGAAAAAGGTATAGACCCTATGCGCTTTGTAATGAAAAAAAAATATTACGAGGATATCCGGCTGTTTAAATACAGAAGCACCTTTTTCTGGTATCTGGCCCTTGTGACTGGGTGTTTGACAATTCCTATTGCGCTCGATGATTATTTCATATCGATCCTGACCTTTATCTGTATTTACGCTGTCGGCGCTCTGGGACTGATGCTTCTGGCCGGGTTTACGGGCCAGGTATCCATGGGGCACGCGGCATTTTTCGCCATCGGCTCATACACCGCTGCCATCATAACAACAAAAGGAGGGCCGTTACTTCTTGCCATCCCTGCCGCAGGAATTTTAGCCGGACTCATGGGCATTATTATCGGGCTGCCGGTTCTTCGTCTTTCCGGTCTTTATCTTTCCATCGCTACCATCGCACTTGCTTTTATTGTTGAAGAAATCCTGGTTCGATGGGAGTCGTTAACACGCGGCAACCTGGGGATATACGTGGAATCCCCCTCCATAGGACCGCTTGAGTTTAGTTCCGGGATCAGCCTGTACTACCTTTCATTCGTTGTTCTTATTATTGTAATTCTTCTTGCGAAAAACATACTCCGATCGCCAACCGGCCGCGCTATGATCGCCATTCGTGACAGCGAAGTCGCTGCCCAGGCAATGGGCATCAGCCTGCCAAAATTTAAGACCACTGCTTTTGCCATCAGCGCCTTTTTCACGGGTATAGCAGGCGCTCTTTATACGTATAAAATTTCTTTTATCAATCCGGAGAGCTTTACACTTCTTCTCTCTATTGAGTTTTTGGCCATGATCATCATCGGCGGCCTGGGTAGTGTTCACGGCGCGATATTCGGCGCTATTTTTTTTGTTGTCCTGCCAAATGCCATCATCCTGACCAAGGATTACCTGCCTAAGTTTGTTAGAGATCAGACAGGTCTTGAAGCAGCATTATTCGGTTTAATGATCATTTTGTTTATCCTGTTTGAACCCATGGGGCTATACGGGCGATGGCTCAAAATAAAATATTATTTTGAAACCTTCCCTCTTTATAAGAAAGACACATTTAAGAGGGAAAAAAGCTACCAGAAAGTGGAAAGGCAATAAATGTCATTTTTTGAAGCAAAGAACATATCCATCCGGTTCGGCGGTATCCGCGCGTTGGAGCTGGTAAATTTTGATGTTAAAAAAGGCGAGGTGTTTTCCATCATCGGGCCCAACGGGGCGGGTAAAACAACCATCTTCAACTGCATTAACAGGTATTATGATCTTGATGAAGGCGCCTTTATTTTTAATGAAAAGGACATATCCAGAGTCAGGCCCCATGTCGTGGCTAACCTTGGAATCGCCAGAACGTTTCAGAATATCGAACTTTTCCGGCGCATGACGGTTGTAGATAACCTTTTATTGGGAAGGCATCGCCGCCGTAGGTCTAACCTGTTTGCAGAAGCCCTTTTTACCGGTTTTGTCCGTAAACAGGAAATCGAAAACAGGGAAAAGGCTGAAGATATCATCGATTTTTTGGATCTCCAGGCATACAGGGACCAGATTATTGAAAACCTTCCCTATGGCGTACAAAAAACAGTTGAAATCGGCAGGGCGCTGGCCATGGAACCTGAGCTTCTTCTTCTGGATGAACCTTCCTCCGGAATGACCTTGGAAGAAACAGAAGAACTCAGCTTCTGGATTACGGATATTAAAGAAGAACTTGGCATTACCATTCTCATGGTGGAGCACAATATGAAATTTATTAAGGAAATATCGGATCGTACAATGGCCATGAGTTTTGGTGAAGTGATTACACAGGGAACAACAGCGGAAGTTCTCGAGCACCCTGAAGTGCTCAAGGCCTATCTTGGAGAAGAAGATGCCTTTACTGAAAATTAGAAATATTGAAACCTACTACGGCCCGATTATGGCCATAAAAGGGGTTTCACTGGACGTGGAAGAAGGGTCCATCGTTACCATACTGGGTGCGAACGGCGCTGGGAAGACCACTATTTTAAAAACCATATCCGGGGTAATGGACCCGGAAAAAGGATCCATTGAATTTTTAGGGCAATCGATAGAAGGGTTGGCACCGGACAAAATCGTGCGTATGGGCATCTCGCACGTACCTGAAGGCAGGGAAGTTTTCGAGGAATTAACAGTCAAAGAAAATCTGATCATGGGCGCATATTTGAGAAATGACCGGGCCGAAATCAGGCAGGACCTTAAAACAATGTATAATTATTTCCCGGTTCTCGGTGAAAGGACCGCACAGCAGGCCGGCAGCTTGAGCGGCGGCGAACAGCAGATGCTGGCCATTGGCAGGGCCTTAATGTCCCGTCCAAAACTGCTGCTGCTCGATGAACCCTCTCTTGGGCTCTCCCCTATACTGATGCAGGAAATATTCCAGATCATCAAGCGTATTAATTCGGAACAAAAAACATCCATGCTAATTGTGGAACAGAACGCGCTGATGGCGCTTACACTCGCCCAGCATGGATATGTCCTCGAACTCGGCAGGATCGTTCTTGAGGATTCCTGCAAGGAGCTTATGGAAAACGAAGATATAAAGGAATTCTATCTGGGTGTAAAAGAAGAAAGTATCAGGGGAACCAAACGGTGGAAGAGGAAGAAAAAATGGCGATAAATAAACAGGAAATATTTGCAAAACCCGCGCCTCCTGAAGTGAATACTATTCCTCGCCTTTTCTGGCATCGTGTCAACGAGTGGGGGGATAAAACAGCGATGCGGGAAAAGAAATACGGTCTCTGGAAAGAAATTTCCTGGAAAGACTATGGGAAAAATGCCAGACATTTTGGTCTGGGTCTTATTTCGCTGGGTCTTGAAAAGGACGACAGGGTGGCCATTATCAGTGAAAACAGGCCGGAATGGCTCTTTACAGATATGGGCACAGTGGCGGTGGGTGCGGTAACCATGGGCATCTATGCCACTGATTCCCCGAAACAGGTAAAATACCTTGTGGAGCACAGCGGGTCAAAATTCTTAATAGCAGAAGATGAAGAACAGCTGGATAAAGTACTTGAAGTTAGAGAAGACCTGCAATTTCTGGAAAAAATTATTGTCATTGACATGGAAGGGCTCAGAGATTTTTCAGATCCTTTGGTAATGAGTTTTGATGAACTTCTTAAGTTAGGAAAAGAACAGGATCAAAAAGACCCTTCACTGTTTGAAAAACTGCTTCAGGGTCCTGAACCGGATGACCTGGCAATTCTGATCTATACTTCCGGAACGACCGGACCGCCCAAGGGTGCCATGATAACACATCGAAACGTCATTGAAGGCACGCAGGGATTTTGGGATATTGACCCGGGGAGAATGACCGATAACATGCTTACCTTCCTGCCGCTTACACATATTGCCGAGCGGGGTATCACTACTATGGGGGGATTGCGTTCAGGACACATTTGTAATTTCGCGGAAGAAATGGACACGGTCCCACGGGATATTCGTGAAGTTTCACCTAATCTCTTCTTCGCAGTACCCAGGATCTGGGAAAAATTTTATTCCACGCTAATGCTGACAATAAAGGACTCCACACCCCTGGAAAAGCTAGCATTCAAATTGGCACTGGCTGTGGGTAATAAGATATCAGATTATAAACTGAGTAAAACAAAACCGCCTTTTTACCTGAAAATTCTCTTTAAATTTTTCAACTTGACCGTGCTGCAAAATGTTAAAAAGGTAACCGGTCTGAATAATGTCCGTTGGTGCATCTCAGGCGCTGCACCCATCTCTCCAGACCTGTTAAAATTCTATCATTCAATCGGAATCGATATGAGAGAAGTATACGGCCAGACGGAATCTACAGGTGCAGCAACAATGCATATTCCAGGCGGTACAAAATTTGGAACAGTCGGAGAGCCTGTCCCTGGATGCGAAATAAAAATCGCCGAAGACGGTGAAATACTCATAAAGGGGTCTAATGTCTTCAAAGGATACTTCAACGACCCTGACAAAACCCGTGAAACAATTATTGACGGATGGCTTCACACCGGAGATGTTGGGAGCATCGATGAAGACGGGCATGTTATTATTTCAGATCGGAAAAAGGACATCATTATTACCGCCGGAGGGAAAAACATCACGCCCTCTGAAATAGAAAACCAGCTCAAATTCAGCCCCTATGTTAACGATGCAGTCGTTATCGGAGATGGGAGAAAATACCTGACAGCCTTAATTATGATTGACGATGAAAACGTGATGGAGTATGCTCAGGAAAATCGGATCCCCTTCACCACATACGCCAATCTGACGAAAGCCCCGGAAATAATAAAACTGATCCATCAGGAGGTGGAAAAGGTTAACAAGAATTTTGCCAGGGTTGAAACAGTCAAAAAATTCAGCCTCATCGATATAAAACTTACTGAAGATGATGATGAAATCACTCCAACCATGAAACTCAAAAGAAAGTTTGTCAGCGAAAAGTTCAAAGATGCCATTGAGGCGATGTATTAAATATAGCAAATGTTTCACCAGATAACTTTAGCAAAAAAGGAGGTTAAGCATGAAAAGGACAGGTTTATTAGTATTCGTAGTATTACTGGCAGCGGTCTTTGCCTTTACCTCGTGCACTAAAAAAGAAGAGGTAGGGATAACGGACACGGAAATCATCATCGGCAGCCACCAGGACCTGAGCGGGCCAATTGCCGGGTGGGGAACCCAGGTAAAGATGGGAATGGAAATGAGGGTCAAGGAAATCAATGATGCCGGCGGAATCCATGGGAGAAAGATCCGTTTGATCGTTGAAGACAATGCCTATGATCCTAAAAAGGCAATCATGGTCACAAACAAAATGATCGAAAAAGACAAGGTGTTCTGTTTTATCGGCAACATGGGAAGCCCCACTGCAGGCGCCTCAAAACCGATTATTTCAAAGAAAAAGATACCGCAGATGATGCCCCTGACAGCCGCATCTCTGTTTTTTGAGCCCTACGACAGGTACAGCTTTGGTGGATTTGTCCCTTACTATGACCAGGCACGAGCCCTGACAAAATATTTTGTCGAGAAAAAGGGCAAGAAAATGGTCGGCATCATGTATCAGGATGATGAAATGGGAGCTATCATGTTAAAAGGCGTCAAGGATCAGCTCGCTGAAATGGACATGGAACTTACCGCAGCCGAATCCTACAAGAGAGGCGCCACTGACTTCAGCACCCAGATTGCCAAACTGAAAAAAGCAGATTGCGATTTTGTCGTGCTTGCAACCGTCATCCGGGAAACTGTTGGTGCCCTGAAAGAGGCGCACAAGCTCGGGTGGAAAGTGGATAT
>JAFDFT010000586.1 GCA_019309685.1 Deltaproteobacteria bacterium | reverse complement strand
CTATTAAGTCCTAATAATAAAAAGTTATGATTGTGTAATCGTATATGCTATAAATGCAAGTAGGTTTCAGACGAAAATGAAGGCAAAGTATCTGCAGTTTTACTAAAACATAACCAAGAATACTTCTTTAGTTCAGTTTTTTAAAGAATTAAAGACCGTAGTAGACTTTAAGCTTGCCTGATAAAAATGGACACACATCAAATAGCTTTGTTAAAAGAATCGATTGAAAGTAAATCTATTGAGATCCAGGATCCGGCTGATCGAGAAGTGAGAGTTTTAAAAGAACGTGATGCTCTGGCACTTTCTCAGCAATACGATGCCCATTTATCTAAAATATACATCGAAGCTTTGAAAATTAACATTTGTCCCTATCGGTATCTCCGAAATCGTGAAAGTATATCAATCAATGAACAGCTTAAGCTGGCGCAATCGAAAGTTTCAGTCATCGGATCAGGCGGTCTGGGTGGAAGCATCATTTTAATTTTGGCACGGCTGGGTATAGGAGGTCTCGTAATTATAGATCATGATGTATTTGACGAAACCAATCTAAACCGCCAGGCTATTTCCAGCACGGCAGTTCTCGGGATTTCAAAATGCGAAGAAGCTGAAAGAATGGTAAAAAATATTAATCCCGGAATCATCATAACTTCACATAATAAAAAACTGAAACCGAATACAGCTGTGGAAGTTTTAGAAGGTTGCCATGTTGCTGTTGACGCGCTTGATAATATCGCTGATCGTTTTATTCTCGAAAAGGCAGTAAAAACCTTGAATATACCTATGGTGCATGGTGCTGTTGCCGGTTTTTCGGGACAAGTAATGACTATCTTTCCTGAAGATAACGGCCTGGAAGCGATATACGGCAAACAACCCGCTCGCACAACTGACTCGGATCGGCCTGAGGCACTCATGGGTGTACCCGCCGTAACACCTTCCATAATTGCCAGCTATCAGGCTATGGAAGTTGTAAAAATACTGCTTAATAAAGGCAACCTATTCCGAAATTGTCTTCTATATATTGATCTGGAAAGTGGTCAATTAGACCGTTTGAGCTTTAAAATCAATTAGGGATCAAATTACTAGACGTGAAATTGTCATTGTTTTATTTCAGAGTGTGGAACGATCCCTTTGGATTCAGGTATTAACAATAATATTTTGCCAAAAGGCCTTTTATATTTAAGGAGTATAAAATGAAAATAGAAATAAGGCTTTTTGCTTCACTCGCACGTTTTATGCCCGATAAAAGCATTAAAAAACCATATACGATGGAAATTCAGGAAGGAACAACCATAATTGATGTTTTTAAATCGATGGAAGTTCCCGAAGATGCTGTAAAGCTTATTTTTTTAAATGGGATACATGCGACAGGTGATCGGGTACTTAAAGATGGCGATCAGCTTGGTGTATTTCCTCCCCTTGGGGGAGGCTAATATGACCTAACATGAAGAAATATCTCTTTTCCTTCCAAACTGATTGCTGCAAGTTTGGTTTGATCAATAATTTTATCATTTATTTGTGCCGACTTTATCGCCCCAACGAATATTTTATCAAGCTTGTCGATAAATCTTTTAAAATCAACACCATTTATCCTTATTCCGTGTTCAAGTAATTCGTTTCCAAGTTCCTTGGCGATAAGGTTGAAAAGTTTAATTGTTACCCGGCCTTTTGTGCCGGATCCTAATGCAGGTTCATCCTCATGTGAAATCTGACCCCGCATGGAGGCATAATGACTTTTCCTTCGCAGAGTCGCGCCAACGACCCCGGGCATTGCGGCAGATAAGGCAATGGATGAACCGTTTTTGATTACACAACTTTCGATGTTATCAACAGCCTTTCCGTCCAGAAAAATCGTCTGAATTCTATCTTCAATATATTCCGGATCCAATCCCATGTGATCGGAAAGAAATTCTTTCAGACTGCATCCGGTTTTAACATCAACGAAAAAACCAAATCCTAGAAGACCTAAAAACCCTGGTCGCAGATCCGGTTCAACCTCAAGTATGATTCTTGTATCCATATCTGATAACGAGCTTTTCGTGATCCTGTAGTATAAAGACCTTTCATATAAGGAAAGGCCGGAAAATCCGGCCTTTCAATTATCGTCGAAATGGGTTTCTTACCAGTTGAAAACCTTATCCAGATCTTCATCTTTTACCTGGAATGTAACGTTATGCGGCGGCAACGGTTCTTTCTTGAAATACTCAGGCAACCTGTCATCTTTTGGTGAAAAGCCTGCGGTAGTGTTGAAATCTCTTTCCATCT
>JAFDFT010000132.1 GCA_019309685.1 Deltaproteobacteria bacterium | reverse complement strand
AAAAAGGGCACATAAAACAAAAAAAGAACTGCCACATATATTAACCATATGACCTTCTCGGCTGTGTTCATTGGTTTGGTATTTAGCTTTGGTATTTTTGGAAGACCCCAGTTGGCGTGACAGCGAAGCAAAAATCCTTTTTCCATGTAGTGAGGACAGTGGCGGCACAATAATAAGGCTTCAACATATCCAAAGAACAGAACAGCCAGTACAACCCAGGCAAGCAAACCTGCCCAGAAATTTCCGATAACCATTCCAGCAATAAATGGTATAACCCATCCGAGAAAAAGAACAAAAAAATCAGCCAGGTCTTTATGCGTGTGGATACACAGAAGTTTTCCTTCTATTTCACAGCCGTCGCACTGCTGACGCACGCATGCAGCAGCGGATGTCTTTTCTTTTTGTTTTTGAGTTTCGATACTTTGCCCCCTTTGTTATTTACCTTTTATTAAAATTTCAAGTTCAAACCTTTATTTTAACATCTTTTTGTCAAAAAATTAATGGTTCCTTAAGCCTTAATCATCAGGATTTTTAAAAATCATCATCTCTTTTGAAAATGATCCAAGCGTTCCAATTTATAGCATTATGCCAAGAAATTTTCTGCATTTTATTCGTTTCTCGTCGCAGCCGTTCACTATGATGATTCCTTTTTTACTCACAATATGCGCATTGGCTTATAACCCTTCTGTCAATTAGATTTGGCATAAATTTTGCTTATTCTATTTAGATATCTAATTAAAAAACTAATTCATTCAATATAATTATCAAAATTAAGTCAGTATTTTAAAAGTTTATAAATGGAATTATCTTTTTTAAAAACTCAAAAAAAAACAGTAATTGATATCCTTATTATCGAAGATGATCCGGAAATTCCGAATCTAGTTAAGGAAATCCTTGAAACTACTGGAAACTTTCCGTTTAACTATACAACCGCCTCAAGCCTTTCAACAGGATTCGAAATGTTAGCGAAAGGTGAGTTTGATATTATATTGCTTGACCTGTCCCTTCCTGACAGTCGTGGTTTAGATACGCTCCACAAGTCACTATCAAAAGCTCCGGGCATTCCCATTATTCTTTTAACAGGCATGGATGATGAAGCATTGGCTATTGAAGCACTTCAAGCAGGAGCACAGGATTATATTGTAAAGGG
Source organism: Deltaproteobacteria bacterium (assembly GCA_019309685.1). GTDB lineage: Bacteria > Desulfobacterota > Desulfobacteria > Desulfobacterales > JAABPS01 > JAABPS01. The sequence continues at coordinate 5,565 of JAFDFT010000132.1, read as the reverse complement.
ACATAACGAGTTATTCTTTCTTGCCCGCTCAATCCGTTACGCAATTGAACGAAAACGGATTGAGAATGAGTTAAGAATGAGTGAAATGAGGTATCGAATATTATTTAACAGCATTGATGATGCAATTTGTGTTTTTGGAATAGATGACAATCTAATGCCAAGCAAGCACATTGAAGTCAATGATGTGGCTTGTAAAAAACTTGGTTATACACGAGAAGAATTGCTTAATTTGGCAATTAATAAAATACTCGCTCCAAAACATAAAAGCGACCTTTATTTATATTATGAAAAACTTCTAGCGAACAAAAAACATATTTTTGAAACCAAACTTTTAAAAAAATCAGGCGAAAAGCTCTCCGTAGAGGTAAGTTCGCTGATTTTCAATCTTCTGGAAAGAAACTTTGTCTTATGCGTTGCCCGTGACATTAGCGAACGTAAACTGGCCGAAGAAGAAAGACTAAAGGTTGAAAAACTTCAAGGGGTCATTGAAATGGCTGGAGCTGTTTGTCATGAAGTAAACCAGCCATTACAAATCATTTCCGGATTGGCGGATCTATTATCTCTGGATACTCAGGAAAGTGATCCTCATTATAATGAACATAATCAAATTCATCGCGAGATCAAAAATGAAATCCAAAGAATGGCTGAAATGAATAAAAAAATCATGAAAATTACCAAGTATGAAACAAAAAAATATCTTGATCGTAAGATCATAGATATCGATAAATCCTCAAAATAACATACTCTTCCTGCAACCTGATAAAATAATTATAAAAACAAACCCTTAGGCATTTGCTGCAGGTTTCGTTGATTTTTACTGAAAATTTCCGAATCTTTGGCTCTTTTTCCTGGTTCTTTTGTGACAGGGCTAAATTAAATACCTGAATCTTGCATGAAAATTGATGAAGAAATAAAGCAATGTTCCTTTTACCATGTGGGTATAATGCTTCAATTTTAAAATCTTAGCAGAACTATTATTATAACTCATCAAAAAAGATCCTCATAAATTTTCATGCAAGATTCAGGAAATAACATTTTTCAATGCTTGCGAAAAATCTTCTCACGTATTATAATATCAATGTAAATCATGATTATTGGAGGAAAATCTATGAAGTTCTATACAATAGAAGTTGATGAAAAAGTATGGAATTATTTAAAAAAGAACGCCGAACCTTTTAAAGATACACCCAATTCTGTGTTAAATAGAATCATTTTCGAAAAAGGCAGCACTCCTGTTTCAAAGATTAGCGCGCCTCCAAGACCTTATGAAAAACAACCGCCTAAAATCAAAGCACAACCAGAAAAGGATTTAACTATCGATAGTATAAAACTCGAACTGGAAAAACAAAGCAATAAGGAAAATAAAATCGAAGAATTTACGTTTAATCCTCCACCACCTACACAGTCCGCTGAAATGGAGGATTTACAGTTTGGACTTGAAAATGAATTTGAAATAGACAAAAAAGCTGAAGAGAGCCCTGTAAGCTCCACGCATACATTTAAACCAGACAAAGATATTGATGATTTCATCAATGAGTTGGAAAAATCCAATACATCCGACTCCATCAAAGATGAATTTTCAAATCTCCTCAATGAAATTCCCGACGAAGATGGAGAATGGGCGGAAATTTCTATCACTCCAAAACAGAACTTCGATGTCGACGTTTCATCTCCAACAATTAAACCCGCTTTTGAAGAACCGGATAAGATAGACAAACCGAACCTGAAACAGAGCTACGAGAAACCGCCTGAAAAGAAAAAACCTATACTGGTAAGCTTTGAAGATAAACTTGTTTATTCTCTTGGAGAAAGGTTAAAAAACCAATGGGGCGACTTCCGCCAGGAAGGTGTTGGACTGCTCATCTTTTCGAACAAAACAGTTCTTTGTAAATTTTCTAAATATGATGAAAAAAGCACAAAGTGGTTCTGGGGAGTTTCTCAGGCAGACCGTTACGCCTGGGGGCCTCAAAACTGGTTGGCACTGATATTAGAAAATGAAGATCAAAAAAATTATTCTTTTCTATTGTTTAATTCTCAGGAATCCGGCGTACTGTTTGATCAATGCAAGCAAACCACAGGAGATAAATACATCACCATGTTGACTGATGACGCTTATGAATCGCTGCGCATTCAAGAATGGCGCCATCTTGATTTAAGAAATCGTAAAAAAGCACTCCCATTATATAATCCTGATGATGATTAACAATATACAAATTTAGGGGTAATATCTTTAGCGCGTGATTTTATAATGATCGCGGAAAAATATCTTAAAGCGGACGCCTAATGTTTATTTCAGGATTGATTTATGACACGTTATATTGTCCTAATCTATACTTTTCATTTGATAAAGAACAATAATTGATGACCTCTGAAATACGAAATCTCCGATCACCTAATAACAAATCTACTGATACAAGTCTGAAACCCGCCATCGAAAAAGATCCTAAAGAACAGGATACAAATGACGGCCAGTATCTGCTATGCCGATACTGCCTTAATAAAATATCGAGTCCGGCACAGTGTATAGAAGTCCAGGGATCGCACAAACATACATTCGCCAACCCTCAGGGCATTATTTATGAGATTGGATGTTTTAAAAATGCCTCTGGTTGCGGATATTCGGGTGTGCCGACAGATGAATATACATGGTTCAGAGGATTTAGGTGGAGGATCGCTCTATGTGGACTCTGCCTTACGCATTTAGGCTGGCTATTCATGTCTACCGCAAGCTCAAGTTTCAATGGCTTGATCTTGAATCGTCTTGTTGAGTCCAAAAAGGAAACATAGAAAAAGCGCTCATCTCTAAAGATTCACGCTTAGTCCTTTAATCATATCAATTAATTTTTGAAGCCGTTTTAATAATCAGCTTTTATTCCACGGTTCTGATCCGGCCCTTTTGTCAGCTCTTGTTTTCATTCTACTCGCTGCCGCAAGCTTCTCTTTTTCACCTTCACGCGTTTTGACCCTGATCCGTATCAACACTCCCAAAGCAAATAGCAGTAAAAGCAGATCCTGCATAATCAATCTTGTGGTTGTATCTAATACGCGTGAATCAAAAAATAGATCCACAATCAGGCCGCCGAGGGCGATGATTAACATAATAAATGCCCATATACTCATTTTTATTCTCCTTAATGATTTAAAATAATTGAGCGGCTTAAAACTCCAACCGTCTTCATAATTATCGTATGCATACATCACCGACTTGGAAATAGAGTTCCAATTATGGAATCAGTCCAAATAGAATAATTTCACCAAAGTTTCGGTTTTGTATGGATTTTCAACCTTGTGCAATAATAGGCTCAATTACTTTAAAAAATCAACACTGAATTATTACGCTAATAATACGGAAAATGCGTCCGTATTATTAGCGATGGATATAACTGTTCACCTGAATATTAAAAAGAGGGTTTCTATTTGCTTACCTTGCTCTCTTTTTGGCCGGTGCTTTTTTCTTTGTCACCTTCTTTGCAGGAGCCTTCTTTTTTGTCGGTGTCTTTTTCTTTACAACCTTCTTGGCAGGTTTCTTTTTGGCCGGTGCTTTTTTCTTAGCCGCCTTCTTGGCAGGAGCTTTCTTCTTGGCCGTTTTCTTTTTTGCCGGCTTTTTCGTTTTAGCTACTGTAGCGCGTGCTTTAGAAGAACCTTTAGCTGCGACCTGCTTATTTGCTGCTTGTGGTTTTTTCTTCTTTGCTGTCTTTGATTTGGAATCTTTATTTCCCATCATACTTAGTCCGATGATAAACACAATCACAACAACTGCAATAATTACTACCCATATGGTTTCCACTATTTCACTCCTTATTTTACATGTTTAAAAAATTAAAATGCCGAACATCAAAAAAACCATTGCACACCATTATGCATGTGACTTATTCCTTTTAGAGTGGCTTGAAAAATATTTGATTATATAGAATAAAGATCTTCTGATGTCAAGCAAACTATCTAATTTATAGATAAATTCAACTTTCATTAAAACAAATGCAAATTTAAACGCCATTATAAAAACATATTCATACACGAGATCGCACGTCCATATTTGCTTACCATTCATTAACATTCAGTTTTAACGATAAAGCCGTGTACATGATATGGCTATTTTAGCAGTTCGATGTTATGATAATGTTTCGATAAAATAAATCCATCTATCCAGCCACTATTTAAATTAGAGAGTGTTACATGTGTTACACCCGCCGCTTTAAAGAAGTTTTGATATTTATTTTGTTGGCCCTAATTGTTTCCTGTTTGAGAGGCCCTGGCTTTAATGTAAAAGAATCGACTCACTATAATATTCTTTTCAGCAAAGTGAGCGGTTGGACCGGCGCTGACGGTGCTTATTCTGTCTCACTTTCTGACAATAAAATACTTTGGCTGTACGGCGATACCTGGATTGGTGAAATTCGTGAAAACAAACACGTTAACTCAAGCCTTATCAATAACTCAGTAGCGATTCAAGATGGCAAAAACCCTATAGATGCTTCTGTTGTTTTTTTCTTTGGAAAAACACCGGAAGGGAAACCGGATGCCTTTATTAAACCTACTGACCGAAATGGATGGTTTTGGATCTATGATGGTCTCATGACTGAAAAGGGTCTTTATCTTTTTCTTATCCAGATTGACCGAACCGGTGACAAATCTGCTCCGGGATTTAAAATCATTGGTACATGGCTGGGGCATGTTTTAAATCCAAACCAACTCCCTGATAAATGGAAAATCAAACAATATAGGATCCCATGGGAAAAACACTCTGCATCAGGCGATATCATCTTCGGATCATCGGTTTTAATTCATAAAGGCTTTGTTTATATTTACGGTACATCCGAAGATATCAAAGACAGTGTTCATCATAAATTTATGATCCTTGCCAAAGTTCCGACTGACTCACTTGCCGAATTTAACACATGGCGGTTCTTCTCTGATGGGAACTGGGTGGGTAACTTCTTATCCGCAAGCAGAATCTGCAGCGATATGGCCAATGAGTATTCCGTATCTTACCTGCCGGTTTTCAATAAATATATTGCTGTCTATACGGAAAATAGCGTATCGGAAAATATTGTAATTCGTGAAGCACATGAGCCATATGGGCCATGGAGTGACCCTGTATCCATTTACAAATGTCCGGAAGTAAGATGGGATGCAGATATCTTTTGTTACGCGGCCAAAGCACATCCTGATTTAACATCAGCCCCGGATGAGCTCATCATCACTTATGTGGCCAATTCAAATGATTTCTGGAAAATGGCCTCAGACGCCCGGCTTTACCGTCCGCGATTTTTAACCGTAAAATTTACGGGCACTCCCATTCTACCCATTCCGAAATAGAGGGTATTGACGAAGGCGTTAAAGTATGTAACATATAGACATCGCATTTAAAACTTAATGACTCTTTTAGGAGCCAAACATTGATTTGGCTCTTTTTTATTTGTGGTTCTTCTCCAGTTTAGTTGGAGAAGAGGGTTCCAGGATTCAAGGGTCCAAGAGTCTGTTTTTAAGTATTTTATCAAGGCCCTAGTTATCCCATTAATTATATATTCACTTTGAAGCGAAGATAATGTCTGTTTTCAAAAA
>JAFDFT010000131.1 GCA_019309685.1 Deltaproteobacteria bacterium | reverse complement strand
AGGAAATAATGAATTTCATCATACATTCAAATATAATAGTAAATAGTGACGAGCAACAAGTAAATAGAGAATCAAAATCCGTGTCCTAGTTTAACTCGAATCCTTGACATTTTAACCTAAAACCAAAATCTAATAAATGCCCATCTCCAGAACAACCTGCGCGATATCTTTAAATGAGTCCGTTTTTCCTTCGTCAAAGACAACGGCTTTAATAGTGACGTAGTATTTATTTCCGTTACCGCCTGAGCAGGGAGGCATATAAGCGCCTGCTTCATCCCAACCAGGCGCCTGGTTGGGCGCGACGATAAAAAACTTTTCAGGCAGTTCAAAAGAATGGCCAGGCACGGGAGGGATCGTGATTTCTTTGGTGCCCTCAGGAATTGTATAACCGATTTTTTCATGTCTTCCGTTATCCATGGGCGGATAACTCCTGTCGCTATACTCCATAACAATGGCGTTTGCATCGGCCGGAATACCTACAACCATCAGTTTGGGCGTTGATGGATCTTTACCATCAAACCTCTTGCATTGCCGCCCCTTGGGAACGGTTTTACCGTCCCATGCAGCATCAGCAAATGTTGCTTTGAAGCCGGCGTATGAAGCACCTGAAGCTAAGTTTTTCATTAACAGAGGTATCATGGCTATGCAAAAGGTTAAGGTCACAAAAGTTAAGATTTTCATAATACACCTCCTTATGGATGAAAAGATGTACAAAGATCACTTTATTTATTCAAAATTAATCGCCTTGTTTTCTACAAATTCTGTTCCGAAAAACGGAAAATACTTAATTTGAACTGTATTTGTATCGTCACATCCAGCAATAAATCCGTTTTTATTGACAGGAATACACATGGATGTAAAATAATTCTGCTGTTCCCCAGTCCTTTCCAGCTTTGATAAACCATTATATGTTCCCGCATTTTATAAGGAAGGATCGTACCATCTGCCTTCCAGGTTTTCATACGATTGCAGTTTTTCACCCAGTTGAAATGCTATGGCGCGCAATACTCCTTCATGCGCGACAACTAAAATGGTCCTTTTTAATGCTTTTAAATATTGGATGCCCTTAAATACCCGGTCAGCAAAATCATTCCACGTTTCCCCACCGGGCATATCTACAGGATTACCGGCATTCCATCTATCAATTAAGCCAGGATAATTAGCGTTAATTTCATCTGACGTCAATCCGCTGATCTCACCGATATGCATTTCATTAAGATCCGAAATGGGATCTAGAAGATCAACATTGAGAATTTGAGAAATAATAGAAGCGGTTTCACTGGCCCTTGAAAGTGCGGAGCTTGTAATACCGTCAAAATTATGTTCAGCAAGCCGTTCGCACGCGTTCTTTGCCTGTTGGCGGCCGAGATCCGTAAGCGGCGGATCGTCATGCCCGGCCCAAAGATGCTGGGCGTTCCATGTGGATTGACCGTGCCGCGCAATATAGATAGACGTATTTGTTTTCATGAGAATTATAAATTATTATTTTTCAAGATCCAGGCAATTTTTATGACAGGATCTACATGATAAACATGATTTTATGTAATTTTGCCGCTGAAAGCGGAATTGTTCTTTCTCTGTTTCATCCGGAAACAGAGAAAATAATATATCGAGTAAATACTGTTTATCCTGAGCAAAGTCGAAGGATTAATCATGCCCAATATAACATTTAAGCTTTAAAAAATCCGTGATAATCCGTGAAGATCCGTGCCCCCCTTTCACCAAGTCTCCCAATCTCCGTTTCTTTTTTTGTCTTCTGCGTTTAACTCTTCTTTTTTAAAGGTACTTCTTAAAAAACGCAAGTTGAGCATTAAGGCTTTTTTCGAGGTACTCTCCCGTATAAATATCAAAATGGCCGATCGGGTAGTATATGGCTTCCGCGTATTTCCCAAGCAGTTTCTCCGTTTCTCGAGCCGCACTCGCGGGAGCTATATTATCTTTCTCACAGACCAGAAGCAGGACAGGACATGTAATATCTTTAGCATACGTGACGGGTCTGTATTTGTCTCCCCGGATGATAATCCGTGCGCAGACTTCGTTGATGAAGCTGCTTGGAGTAAGTTTTGAATATCCGTTAAAAGCACCAGGTGTTGTCAGACAGGCAATACTGCCGGGTTTTCCGACAATGGGTATTTTGTGCGGTGAAAGGCCAAACCAGGATCTTACCAAGTCCCGTTGACCATGCACCATCATTTTTAGTGCGAACCCAAAGCCTATTTTTTCTAAAATCATTTCGCCCGAAGCTCGACCGTCCAAACCCGGACATTGAGCGGATACGCATGCAACCTTGTTATCTTTGGCCGCAGCTACAATAACATGCCCGCCGCTCATGGATGTGCCCCACAACGCGATTTTTGAGGGGTCGATTTGTTTGAGCCCCCGCGCGTATTTGATGGCCGCCGCGTAATCTTCGAGCTGATACGGGATCCATACGAGCTGTCGTGGTTCCCCTTCGCTTTTGCCTAGATGCCGGTAATCAAAGGCCAGTACAGCATATCCGGCTTTTTGAAACCGGATCGCGTAAGTCTCCAGTCCCATATCCTTGGTACCACCAAACCCATGCCCCATCACAATACACGGAACAGGTGCGGACAGTTTTTCAGGCATATACAGCCACGCGCTTAAGGCCGTATCATTAACGCTGAAGATTACATCTTTTCTGGAAGCGGATGATTCTGAGGTGACGGCCCCGCTTGACTGCAGCAGGGGTTGCCTGGGTTCCGGAAAGCCGGGAATGAGCCCCACGATGAGCAGGTAAAGGGCAAAAAGACAAATAATAGTAACAATACCAATAAAAATCTTCTTAATTATTTTCATTGTTCGAACCTCCATTATATCCTTTAATGAGAAATAATTTAGCCACAGACACACACGGACCCACATTTACTTATGACAGGATCTTCATGATTCACATGAGTAGGTTTGCCTTTCCATTAGCTCCCCATAACCCACTAATCTATTACAATCTGTCAAAATCCACGTTCTACTTTTGGAACTGGCAATTTACATAACTTGGAATTTTAACACTCCGCCAAATATCCAGACAGTTAAATATATAAGTAAAGGAATTTGCAGCAAGGTTCCAAAGACAATTAAAAACCATTTAGGAAGGACAATATTGCCGGTAAAAAAGTATTCATCATCCTTAAATGCTTTGTAAAGAAGATAGAAGCCAAAAATCGATCCAGCAACTAAGATGATGATACCGTGAGTAAAAATATCTAAAACATATCGATTTTCCATGGCAGGACCCCTATATCAATAAAGTCATTGAACCCTCTACGTATCATTAGCTCTTTTGAGGATGATCCCGGTACGAATGATTTTTAACCGGTGAAGTATATAAAACAATATAAAGAAAATCATAAAAATAATCAAATTTTATATCATTTATCCATAAAAAACAGTGTGATCCTGGACCTGATTAAGGATCCTGGCATTTAATAATCCACTATTAGGACACGGATTTTCACAGATAAACACAGTTAAATACAAAAAATGTTCTTTAAGCTTCGCAGAAGCTTGGAGCGATGTTTGTTGAAAAATCCATTTTTCAATATACAAATCTCTCTCTCAATATGCCCTCTGCGCCCCTATGTGACCTCCGCGGTTAAACCGCCATTTTATCTCTCACGAATTAAAATATCCGTGTTAATCTGCGTAAATCCGTGTCCCATTCTCCGTCTCTCCGTTTCCCCGCTTCTTGTTATCCTCCGAGCCCGATTTTTAAAAATAAAGTTAGCTTAAAATCCTTCACTTGACCCCCTAGCCCCTTGAATCCACGAACCCTTTACTACGTTATTCAGCCATTTCTCTTGACTCAATATTCTAATTTACCTATGTTTTTTGCTTAAAAAGATTAACAATTTAGGAGGTATGCTGGCATGATCATGGAGATGCAACTAAAAGAGATCGCGAAAGATGTTCACGCCTGTCTTCAACCGGATAAAGGGATAGGCACAAGCAATGCTGGTCTCATCAATTCCGGCGACGGCCTTGCGGTCGATACGTTTTGGGACCTGCCGCACACGCGAAAGATGATCGAACTCTACGCCGGTGTTCGGTCTGAACCGGTGAAATATGTGGTCAATACCCATGAAAATGGGGATCATATCTGGGGCAACCAACTGTTTGAAGGTGCTGAAATCATCGCCTCCCAGGCCTGTGCGGACGCGTTCGGAATCAGTGAAAGTCCTGAGATGCTTCAAGCGGTCAAGTCCATGGTCGACAATCCCGATCCTGTTTTGGCCGGGTTTGCAAAGAATCTGGCTGGCTGGGATTTCACAGGCATTGAACTTACAAAGCCATCGCGAACATTCGACGAAGAACTCACCCTGAATCTCGATGGTATAGGTGCCCGTCTTATTATGGTAGGACCAGCCCATACACCGGGGGATGTGATCGTTTATTTGCCGGAAAGAGGCGTTGTGTTTGCAGGTGATGTGGTATTTAGTCTATGCACGCCCGTCGGCTGGCAAGGCAGCTACGAGAAATGGTTTGCCGCGATGGACCTCATCATAGAGTTCGCACCGGATGTCATCGTGCCGGGACATGGACCGTTATGCGGCATTGAAGGTGCCCGGGAGTTCAAAGCCTACCTGCAGTATGTGCGGCAGGAATCCAAAACACATTTCGACGCGGGCTTATCTTCAATGGATGCGTGCAAAAAAATAGACCTCGGCCCATATGCCGACTGGACCGAACCTGAGCGGTTGTTTTTCAATGTGGAGCGCGCGTATCGGGAATTCCGCGGAGAGAGTTGGGACACTCCCGTGGATGCAATGACCAATTTTAAGGGTGTCGGTGAACTGCGGGCTTTCTATGCGGCCAATCGTTAATCTGAACATTTGCCGCTGTCATCCTGAACTTGATTCAGGATCCAGGTACTGTTAACTACATATATGGGACACAGATAAAAACAGATAAATGCTAATGTTTCTCCTTAAGCTTCGAAGAAGCTTAGAGTGATGTTCATTGGGAAAAATGATTTTCCGATGAACAACTTCCCCCCCAAATCCGTCACTTGAACCCTCGGCCCCTAGAATCACCGAATCCTTTGCTTCAAATCTCATCTTCCCCTCACCCGTGCCTCTAGCCGCAAATTTTTTAAGGAACTTGCACATCCTGCCTATACATCATCACTACCCCAACAATCCCACCCACCAAACACAATGTCCAATAGACTTTAATCATCCATGGACTTTCCAGCCTGGTTCTGAAAAATCCCGGGTGCTTTATCAGCATTTCCGCGCCATCCCGAAATAAGAGCCAGTACGTTCCCAATAACCAGATAAGAAACACAGATACAAAAAAGGCCTGAACATATGGGTTTCCATCCTGGGGTCGGAAATAATAATAAATAGAATCAATATCGCCGAATGTAACGCCTATGCCCATGACCAGCCAGGGTATATTGCCCCAAATTAAAAACCCCCGAGTGAGCGTGGAATATCCTTCTTCTAAATCAGGATTTTCCTGAATGTATTTTCTGGATCGCATTTTAAAGACAAGGGCATTGACTGACATAACAACAATGCACAACATCCAGAAATGTTTTGTTATTTGGCTGAATATGTTCATTTACGTTTCCTAGATAAAGAATCAAAGGTGAGAGAAATATGTCACGTATAAAAAAATGGGATTGATTTTAGGAATTATAATAAATCAACTGTCGAGAAATCAAGAATAAAGCATGATTATTCTTTTTAATTAACTGCGGCTGGACAGGCTCAGTGAAATACTGAAGTATGCTCCAGGTACCCCATTTACCAAATTCTAACGGGTTTCTGAAAAATGTTATGGACAACTGATAGCAAATGGCATAAGTAATGCGGTTCACTTTAAGGAGCTGTAACTTAATGACATTAAAATTTGAAAGCAACGATACTCTTCGCAACGTAGCCATCATCGCCCATGTCGATCACGGCAAGACCACGTTGGTGGATGCCATGTTTCGTCAAAGCGGGCTGATCCGGGACGGTCAGGCAATCAATGAACGGCTAATGGACAATATGGACCTTGAACGTGAACGGGGCATTACCATTGCTGCTAAAAATTGTTCGGTTCAGTGGAAGGGCGTTAAAATAAACATAATCGACACTCCGGGCCATGCCGATTTTGGGGGGGAAGTGGAGCGCGCGCTTTCCATGGCCAACGGTGCCCTGCTGCTGGTGGATGCGTCTGAAGGGCCGCTGCCCCAAACTCGTTTTGTTCTGGAAAAAACACTGGCCGCTGGTCTTAAGATTATCGTGATAATCAACAAAATAGACCGAAAAGACGCCCGGGCCGAGCAAGTACTGGACCAGGTCTACGACCTGTTCATCGACCTGGATGCCAATGAAGAGCAGCTCGATTTTCCCTATCTGTTCGCTATAGGCCGCGAAGGTATCGCCCAGGCGAAACCAGATAAAAAGGGTAAAAATCTGGATCCGTTGATGGATATGATCCTGGATAAGATTCCCCCGCCGACGCATAGGCCCGAAGCGCCCTTTCAAATGCTGGTGTCGGATCTGGGCTATTCGGACTATCTGGGCCGCCTGGCCGTAGGAAAAGTAGCAGACGGCCATGCACGAATCAAGGACGCCCTGGTATGCATTGGTGCCGATGATCTGCCGCGCCCGCTTAAGGTGGCCAGCTTGCAGACGTACAAGGGGCCGGCGCTAATGGATGCCGAAGAGGCAGACCCAGGCGACATCATCGTGCTGGCGGGCATTCACG
>JAFDFT010000585.1 GCA_019309685.1 Deltaproteobacteria bacterium | reverse complement strand
CCATGGATTGTGTACTGAATGCTTAAAAGAATTATATCCAAAGGAATATGCTAGCCTTGTTAAAAAGGGGAAAATTATTGAAAATTAATATGGATTTTACAAAAGGAAAGGAGGGGCATATGGTGGTTGATGTTTTAATCAGAAGAACATTTGATAAAGTGAAGGCACCCTTGTTTGATTTCCGGGTAGCGTTTTTGCTTGACGAGAAGACTGCACGTTCCATATCAACTGATCACAGTAGTAAATAGACATTTGAATTTATAAGAATGAAAACCTATCTTGATTGTCTTCCATGTTTGTTAAATCAAGCGCTTCGGGCAGGTAGAATAGCTACGGCTGATGAAAGAAAGATAAAGAGACTGCTGGATGAAGTGGGAAGGATGCTTGAAAGCATTCCTCTTGATAGTACTCCCCCAGAATCCGCGAATTTGATATACCAAAAAGTAAAGGAAATTACCGGGAATATTGATCCATATAAAGAATTAAAGATTGAGAGTACCCAAAAAGCCCTGACCCTTTACCCTTCATTGAAGAGACAGGTTGAGGAATCGAAAGATAAACTCCTTACAGCGATACGAATTGCAATTGCCGGGAACGTGATAGACTTTGGTGTAAATAAAACTTTCGATATCGATAAGGAAATAGACGAAGCCCTTAAAAAGGATTTTGGGATATGCCATTACAATGCCTTTACCAAGTGTTTAGATGAAGTCAATGACGTTCTGTTTATAGGTGATAATGCCGGAGAAAGTGTCTTTGATAGAATATTAATAGAGCAAATGAAAAAACCAACATTATATGCCGTCAGGGGCATGCCTGTCATAAATGATGCGACATATGAAGATGCAGTTCAGGCGGGTATTGATAAAGTTGCGACTATAATATCATCCGGGACGAGTGCTCCCGGTACGATACTTAAAACATGCAATGCAGAATTTAAAAAGGTTTATAAAAAATCAAAATTTATTATAAGTAAGGGGCAAGGAAACTATGAGGGTTTATCTAATGAAAAACGCCCCATATTTTTTATGTTAAAAGCAAAGTGTCATGTGATTGCAAACGATATAGGTGTTGATGAAGGTGATATTGTATTAAAGAAAGCAAGTATTTTATGACGCCTGAAAATAAAGATAGAGTAACATATAAGGTGCATTGATCTAACCTTAAATAATCGAGATGATCGAAGTGTTTCTCAGGAATAGGTTTTGGTATTTAGCGCTTTGCTCATTTGGAGGATTCGCAATATGATTGCTTACGGACCAGTACCATCTAGACGCTTGGGGCGGAGTATGGGCATCAATAATATTCCTCCTACAATATGCTCCTATTCCTGTGTGTATTGCCAGTTGGGGTGTTCTAAAAAGAGACAGGTTGATCGTACGGCATTCTATGAACCTAAAAAGGTTCTTAAAACTGTCCGGGACAAAGTTCAAAAAGTAAAGCAGCACGGAGAAACCATCGACTATCTTACCATTGTGTCTGATGGCGAACCGACGTTGGATATCAATCTTGGCCATGAAATCGAACTGTTAAAATCTTTGGGGTTAAAGATTGCTGTCATTACCAACGCATCCCTTATCTGGCGCGAGGATGTGAGAGAGGAATTGCTAATAGCGGATTGGGTATCTTTGAAGATGGACTCTATGACCGTAAAAGCATGGCGCAGGGTTAATCGTCCCCACGGAACATTGAACCTTCAGGCGATTTTAAACGGAGCCCTTGAATTTGCTAAACGCTATCGTGGGAAGCTTACGACAGAGACTATGCTTGTCAAAGGTGTCAATGATACCGATACATCTATCAGAGAGGTTGCGGACTTTTTGGCCCGTCTGAAACCTGCCACGATATATTTGGCAATCCCTACAAAACCACCGGCAGAGGGGTGGGTGGAATCTCCTGGTGAAAAAGCCATCAATCGGGCATTTCAAATTTTGAGCAAGAGGATGGATCAAGTGGAGTATCTCATCGGGTACGAAGGCAATGCTTTCGCTTTCACTGGAAACGCTGAGGAAGATCTTTTGAGTATAACCGCTGTCCATCCCATGAGAAGAGAGGCGGTATCCGATTTTTTGGTACGCGCCAAGGTTGACTGGAAGTTTATTGAAGATCTAATCGCTCAGGGGAAACTCATCGAGGCGAAATTCGATGGGCATACTTTCTATATGCCGAAGCTTCAGGACATGAACAACCAACGGTCAACATAGTTCAGACTTCTACAACCTGAAATGTAGCAGATACCAAAAATGAAATCAAACCATTAGCTGAT
>JAFDFT010000130.1 GCA_019309685.1 Deltaproteobacteria bacterium | reverse complement strand
ATTTCCCTGAAGATAAGTGTTAAAAACAATGAAATAGGCGAAATCATTGATGGAAAAGTCAGTGTTACTACAAAAGAGGCGGAGACAGAACTATTGATCAATGACGGGGATACGGTGGTTATCGGTGGTATTTATAAAGTCACCAGAACTGGAGGCGAATCTGGCGTTCCTGGTTTGAGACGTATTCCTTTCCTGGGATGGCTTTTTAAAACAGGCAGAACGTCGGAGCAGAAGGCGGAACTCCTGATTTTTATCTCACCGAGAATCATTCAGCTCGAATATAAGGGTGATAGAGATAGTGGCTAAGAATATTTTCTTATTCAAGTTTTAGAAAATCCGGGCTTCTTTGGAGCCCGGATTTTTTTTAAACTGGAGCTTGATGAATCTAATAAATAGTGAGACCTTTGAATTTCTCGGTTTTTCTAAATCTGCATCTAATAATAACAGTAAGTTATAACCCCGAATCGGTTAAAAATGGCAATTATTCAAAGGTCTCATAGTATGGATCCTGACTCAAATTCAGGATGACGAGGTGTGTGTTTCAGGATGATCCATTCTTATAAAAATGATCTGGGTTTAATCCAGTATAGGATACCTTGTACTTCGTTCCTCGCAATGACAGAAATTTATAACAAACCTTATCCTGCCCATCGTCAAAGATTTCTCTTAATAACGCGTAAATAGGCATATCAAGTGTTTATCGTAAGTGCTGTATTATATGGTCGGTAGGAAACCGTATTTTTCCCCAAGCTTAACGGTTTTTAAATACCCGGCCTTTTGCGTCACGATTCTTCACTATTAAAAAAAATGATGCCGAAAATTATTATTACTACTGGTTTAATTTTTTAATCCCTTTATTTGCCTTGAATGCCAGAACACTTTTTGGGGAAAGTTCTATGACCTTCCTGTATGAAGCCAGCGCTTTTCGATTGTCTTTAGAAGCCTTATAGGCCTCGGCAAGATCAAGATAAATTTCCGGTGTTTGCGGATAGGCTTCGGCTGCTTTTTCAAGCACTCCTATGGCGTCTGAAGTCCTCCCAGAAGCGATATAGGTGCGCCCGAGACCGAGCATGGCCAGTAAAAATCGCGGCTCCAAGTTTAGCGCATCCAGGTAGTATTTTTCAGCTAATCCATAATCTTTTTTATTATAATAGGCCCATCCCAGGTTAGAAAGGGGAAAATATGGCGTTGTATAAACAAGATCTTTGGTAACAGTTTCGTAACAAGCAATGGCTTCGTCCCATTTTTTTTGATCCATATAGACATTTCCCAGATTATTTCTGGCGATTGAATAATCTGGATTTAAATCCAAAGCTTTTTTGTAGTGTTTTACCGCCAGGGCAAGAAAATGATTTTGAGATGAGGGATTGCGGGTAGTTTTGGCGCTGGATCTGAATGCAAGACCCATGTAATGCTGGGTAATGGGATCCTTTGGATTAAGCTGTTCGGCTCTGGTGAGTTCTTTGATGGCTTTAGGGTAATTTTTTTCAATCATATATTTTTCGCCAAGGTTTCTTACGGTGATCGCCATTTCTTCATTTTTCAATCTTTCTGCGGATGGCGCACAGCTAAAAGAAAAAACAAGGAGTAAGAGTACCAGGGCTTTCCAGACAAATACGCTTTTATTCATAACATATTCCTTACATGTTTATTTTTAAGTACATTTTATATGAAATTTATATTGATTCGTTTGAAAACCACACCATTTATTTTATAATTTTATTAGATCCAGTATCGATGCTATCTCTTTTGATATCCTGTCGATAAATATTTTAAATTGATCCGCTTTTAGCGGTGTACCGGGAGAAGGAAGTTCCTTTAGATCTTTTGGGCAAACCAGCACAGGTGTGTTTATCAATTTAGGATCGGGCATGATGCCGAATTCAGCGGGGAAATTGTCTTCAAAGTACATTTGCTGAAAACCTGAAAATTTTAATGGATGGGCGGTGGATTTAATCACGGCTGATTCCTCTTCTTTAAGGATGCCCTGGTTTTTGGCAGCTACCAACCCTGCCAATGATTCCCCCCCATGGGTACAGGCAATATGACCATGTTTATTAGCTAAAAGAGTCCAATCCATTATATCCTGTTCAGTGACCTGAGCAACAAAAACATTTTGTTTTCCTGATTTTTTATTATAAGCATTCACGAAGTGGATGACTCTGGGCATAGAAACAGGGTTGCCAATCATTGCCGCTTGGGCAACACTGGGTTTAACCGGGATTGGCTTGAATTTCCGTTTTTTAACGTCCGGCTCTAAGTAATATCGGTAAACAGGATCCGCGTGTTCTGACTGGACTCCAATAATTTTGGGCAACTGGTCAATAATTCCGGCATCTAAAAATTTTAGAAATCCGCTCATCACAGCAGTAATATTGCCTGCATTTCCGATAGGTAAAACCACAGCGATATTTGATAGATCGTATTCAAAATCCTGCGCGATTTCATAGGAATAGGATTCTTGTCCCAAAATTCGCCATGCGTTTTTAGAATTTAAAAGAGCAACATTGTATTTTTCGGACAAGGATTCAGCGACTTTCATACAATCATCAAATACACCCGGGATTTCAAATACGACCGCCCCGCTTCCAAGCGGTTGGGATAGCTGCTGAGAGGTTATTTTTTTATGGGGGAGAAGCACAACCGATTTGATATGGGGCTGAAGATATGATGCATATAATGCGGCTGCTGCTGACGTATCGCCCGTTGAGGCGCAAACAGCGATAATATCGGATAGTTTATTTTGTTGAATAAGATAGTTGAGATAGCTCAACGCAACAGCCATGCCTCGATCTTTAAAAGAAGCGCTGGGGTTTTGACCATCATTTTTAAAATAAAAGTCTGCACCGACTTTTTCCTTAAATATGGGGCTTGCTTCAACAATAGGGGTGTGACCTTCGCCGAGATATACTATGGATTCAAGCGGGATCATGGATCCGATGAATTCGTAATATCGAAATACACCCTTTAACTGAGGAATGGAGAGCATTTTTCGATAGTCAAAGATGCGTTTCCAAGTGTTCCCTGAAATATTTTTTAGACGGTCAAAATAAAGATCTTCAATAAGAAGGAGCTGACCGCAATCGGGACAGGTATAAAGCAGTTCCTCAATACCGAATTCCGTTTTGCAGCTGAGACAGCGGTAAACAAGTTTTCCCTCTTGTTTTGGGATAATAAAAGGTTTGATATCTTGAGGGAAATCTTCCAGTTTCATGGCTGAATCTTATCCATTCCGTTCATATAAGATCGTAAAGCTTCTGGGATAACAACCGATCCGTCAGGCTGTTGGAAATTTTCAAGCAATGCCGCAACAGTACGCCCTACTGCAAGGCCGGATCCATTTAATGTGTGCACCAGTCTTGTGCCTTTCCTGCCTTTTTCTTTGTATCGGATATTCGCGCGTCTTGCCTGAAAATCCTCGAAATTGCTACACGAAGAGATTTCTCTGTAAGCACCCTGACCGGGCATCCAGACTTCAATATCATAGGTTTTAGCTGCGCTAAATCCTAAATCGCCCGTGCAAAGATCAATAACCTGATATGGCAGCTCTAGATTTTTTAAAACAGTTTCCGCATCGTTTAATAGTTTTTCCAATTCTTCATATGATGATTCAGATTTTACAAATTTGACGAGTTCTACCTTGTTAAATTGATGTTGACGAATCAACCCCTTGGTATCTTTACCATAAGACCCAGCTTCAGAGCGGAAACACGGTGTATGGGCAGTATAAAATATTGGAAGAGTATCTTCATCTAAAATCTCATTTTGATGGATATTGGTAACCGGAACCTCCGCAGTTGGGACCATAAAATAATCCCACCCCTCAAGTTTGAAAAGATCTTCTTTGAATTTTGGGAGCTGACCAGTATTTGTCATGCTTAACCGGTTGACCATAAAACGGGCACCGGTAATTTTAGCGGCTCTTGCAATGTCAAGTATTTTCAGTTTTTCACCGATATCCCAATGAAATTTTTGTTCAAAATCGAATACTGGGGTATCGCCCACTTTTTTAACAATCGGATTTTGAGAACTGTCCTTTCCTATTGGAACTGACTCATGAGGAATATTGGGAATATTTAAAAGAATCTGATTCATTGTTTCTTCATTCTCAGACAATTCATCGTTAAGGTCTTTAATCTTGTCAGAAACTGATCTCATTTCTATGAC
Source organism: Deltaproteobacteria bacterium (assembly GCA_019309685.1). Lineage (GTDB taxonomy): Bacteria > Desulfobacterota > Desulfobacteria > Desulfobacterales > JAABPS01 > JAABPS01. Next base: position 6,453 of record JAFDFT010000130.1, on the reverse strand, counting down.
AATTGTATCCGTATTTTCCTTCTTTTTTTTCATCTGAGCAACTTGTTCAGTTGCTACATTTTTACGATGTCGCAGCGTTTCAATTTCAAAAAGAATAGATCTTCGTTTTTCATCAACTATTTGAAAAGCTTTGATGTCAAAATTTTCGCCGCGATCAGCCATGGCTTTTTTAATGTTATCAATGTTTTGTCGTATGAATTTAATATCCAGCATAATAAGCCTATACTCGGGACAATACTTGTAAAACGTAACCCGTTTAAGAAAAGGGAGATAATCCTTGATGACGTGATTTTTATTAACACGAACTCAATGAATCGGCAGATAAAAAATCATTTGCCCTTTTCGTTCTTTAAATATAAAAAATATTCTAACATGTAGCGTCAATTTAGTCAATGATTATTATAAGTTGACTTTACTTCCCTAATACTGTATAAGACTAAAAAAGCCGATTATAGGAGATTTTTTATGGACGAATTGCAGGAAAAAAAGATTGAGATAAGAAATGATTTCAAGACAATGATTGGTAAGATCTCTGATAAAGATTTATCTAAAAGAACAAAACTAATTGAAAACAATTTGTTTGAGCTTGCCAATTTTTTAGAGTCTTCAATCGCATTGTTATATATGGGTAAAGAGGGTGAAGTCGCCTCAAATAGTATCCTGGAAAGATGTTTTGAGTTAAAGAAAATCGTTGTCCTACCCGCATTTAATAATGAACAATATGATATGAAGCTAATGAAGGTTGATAATCTTAAGACAGATTTGATGCTTGGAAAGCGGGGTGTCTTAGAACCTAATATAAATAGATGTAAGATTGTGCCTATTGAAAGTATTGATATTGCGATAATTCCCGGCCTTGCCTTTGATGAGAAAGGTGGAAGGGTTGGTACCGGCGAAGGATATTATGACAGATTTATCCCCAAACTTTCCAATACCACCAGAAAAGTCGCACTCGCTTTAGATAAGCAAATCATACAACAGGTCCCCATGGACTCCCATGATAAACATGTTGACATTATCGTAACAGATGAGCGGATAATATATAAAATTTAAAAAGATTCCGCTACAAAGCGACCCTTTCCCGTCTCAATATAATTGGATTAAAAATTGCTCATTTCCGGATTGGAAATACCTTTCGGTGCCCATTTTTTGAAATCGAACGGGCACTACTTAATTACTTTTATGTTAGATATTGTTTTTTTCTGCCCGAACACTTACCATACCTTCCATAAAAATATTTTAAATTTGAATATGGGTTACGGTTTACGACCGAGATAAAAGTATAGTGAAAGAATCGATGAAATATGTGCGACAGCGCGCTGAGATGGTTACCCGACAGATTGAAGCACGCGGTATCACTGATGCAAAAGTTATTGAGGCCTTTCAAAAAGTACCGAGGCATCTTTTTGTAAATGATGCATTAATGGACCAGGCATACGGTGATTTTCCCCTACCTATTGGTGAAAAACAAACCATTTCACAGCCATATATAGTAGCAGAGATGACTCAGGCGCTAGAATTACACGAGGAGAGCCGCGTATTGGAGATAGGAACGGGATCCGGCTATCAGGCGGCTATTCTCGCAGAAATCGTATCTCGCGTGTATACCATCGAAAGAATACATTCTCTATTTATAAAAGTGCGAAAACTTTTTGATACGCTTCACTATTATAATATACGAACAAAGTATTCTGATGGATCGTCCGGCTGGAAAAAGGAAAGCCCTTTTGATGCGATTATCGTAACTGCAGGAGCGCCAGAAATACCAAATTCACTGATTGAACAACTCGCTTTAGGAGGCCATATGATAATACCGGTGGGGAATCAGTACTCACAGGAATTGATAAAGCTTTCTAAAGATGAAAAGGGTGTTTACAAAGCTAATTTAGGTGGGTGTAGATTTGTCAAATTGGTGGGGGTGCATGGCTGGAAAGAGGTGTAACGCTTCTTTTTAATTAGTGCCCTTCCATAAATTGCTATTTGGCACGACTTTCCGCCTTCGCAATGAGCTACGGCGAGACAAGCTGTGTCCCCGATGAACGGGATCTTCGCTAAGTTTCGACAGGCTCAAATTTTAATCCTCGAAATACTAAGTGTATTCCTCCGGTTAATCCGCCTGAGGCGGATCGCCTTCCTTGAATTCGAACAAAATATCTAATTTCTGGACGGACACTAAGTAGATTCTTCATTTTTAGTATTATCTTGCTTTTTCTCATATCGTATAAAAAGAAGCATGATAATCGAACCTATAGTAAAGCTCAAAGCAACTGGCCATAACTGTCCAATAGTGTCAAATAATCTTAATTGATTTGTATAAATTTTGAATCCGGGTACCATTAAAATGTCATTATTACTTTTTATATAAAGATCGATAAAATGATATTTTTTAAATGGCCATAACGCGTAAATTGATCCAATCATAAGGCCGATCAAAAAAAAGATCGTTTGGTTTTTAAATTTTGAATACATATAATTAAAGAATTTAACAAAAGCAGCAAGCCCAAAAATGCAGCCGGCTCCAAAAGAAGAGATAAGTAAAATGTCTTCATAATAGAGGTGATGCAGTCTTGAAATGGCAGATATTACAAGATAATACTTGCCAAATAGAAGCAAGATGAAGGAACCGCTTATGCCGGGAAGTACCATGGCTGATACAGCGATCATTCCCGTTAAACATATCACTATATATTCGAAAACCTGATTTTTTAGTACAGCAGCTGATCCAACACCTTCTAATATTTCTTTATAATGCTGACTTTTTTCAATCATTTTAACAGACGGATCAACTTTAATACTGATAAAAAGTGTAAGTCCAACGCCTACGATCAACCATATAAAGTTCTTAAACTTTTTTTCATCAATTAGCTTATAGGGAATGTATATTGAAAAAACAATAAGGCCTAGGAAAAAGCCGTATGTGATTTCATATTGATTTTCCAGCAGGAATTTCATTATTTTACTTAAAAGAGCTATAGAAATTAAGGCCCCTAAAAATATTTGTGTAAGAAAATAAAAGTCTTTTGAAAATAGCAACTCTTTGGTTTCTTTGATTTGCTTTGTCTTTAGTGTATTGAGAAATAGTTTGGTAAAATTTATATTATACGTTCCTATCGCCCGTAAAAGCTGAGGATAAATACCGAGAATAAGTGCGAATGTTCCTCCAGAAACTCCAGGTATGATATTCGCGATGCCGATAATAAAGCCGTTAATAATATGTTTCAATGGTAATACTCCTTTAAATAGTATAAGGATTGTCTTAGTTTAAGCATTAAATTTATCTTTTAAATAGGTCTCGAAGATGCTGCTAAGCGGTGAGAGAGTTTTTTGTTTATGCCTGATTAAGTAAAAGTATCTGACGAGGTTGAGGCCCTTAATGTCAATGGCTTTTAGGGTTCCGGCTTGAAGTTCATCAGATACGGCAACAGTAGAAAATATTGAAACGCCCACACCGCTTTTGATTCCCTGTTTTACAGCTTCAGTACTTCCCATTTGAGCGACAACATTTAAACTGTTTATAGTGTAGTTTTGTTTGGCAAGAATATCATTAATCGATTTTAAAGTCCCTGATCCGGTTTCACGTGATATAAATGGTTCTTTAAGAAGCATATGCAAAGATATTGTTTTATGGTTCGACCATTTATGTCCGGAAGGTATAATCAGGCGCATTTTATCGCCGAGGAGTTTAAGTTGTTTTATTTTGTTGTCTTTGCTTGGCGCGCCAACGATGCCGAGCTCTATAGTTCCGTTTAGCACATCGTTACTAATGTTTTGGGTATCTCCAATTGAAATAGAAACACTCACCTCTGGATATTTTCTTTTAAAATCGCCTATAACTTTTGGGAAAATATATGTCCCTGGAATGGTACTTCCGCCAACTTTTAGCTCTCCGTTAATTTTACCAAGAAATTGAGAAACAGCGGTATGTGCTTCATCGTTTAATGCAATAATTCGGCGTGCATAGCTGTAAAGAATCTCTCCAGCTTTTGTTGGGGTTGCCTCTTTAGGGAGTCTGTCAATGAGCCGGCACCCAAATGCATTTTCAATATCTTTGATATGAGCACTGATTGTGGGCTGTGAAATATTGACAGCCCTGCCGGCCTTTGAAAAACTCTTTAGTTCGACTACTTTGCAAAAAATATTTAACTGCCATAGATCCATTTTCTAAAAATTAGCCTTTAGCTGTGTTTTCTGAAAATTTATCCTTTAATTTTTGTTCAACAAGTGGCGGCACCATACCGCTAATATCCCCACCGAATTTGGCGGCTTCTTTAATGATAGATGAGCTGGTAAATATCCACCGAAGTCCGGTCATCAAAGAAACTGTTTGAATATCTCGGTTGAGCCGCCGATTCATTAATGCCATCTGGAATTCATATTCAAAGTCAGATACAGCTCGAATACCACGTAGAATGGCCTGTGCTTTTTGACTTTTCGCGTAATCAACCAAAAGCCCATTATAAAAATCCGCTTTGACATCAGGATATTTTTTAATGCAAGACTCAATCATTTCCATTCGTTCTTCAATGGTAAACGTAAATTGTTTGTTTGGGTTATGTAATATGGTTATAATAATATTGTCGAAAAGTTTGCGGCCTCTTTCTATAATATCAAGATGACCGTTTGTAACAGGATCAAAAGAGCCGGGGTAAATAGCAGTTCGTTGCATAATCGTATCTCCTATATTTTTACTTTTTAGGTTTTATAGACAGCACAAAAATTTCACGAGCAAGATATCTAGTATTCGTATTTAAGGATTGACAAGAAAGTCCTACGGTACTTCCTTTTGTCAGAAATCTTAAATTCTTTTAAATCGTCAGGAATAGGTTCGTAAAGAGCATGTTCTATAACAACAGATGCGCCTGCTTGCAACGTTCCGCTTTGTTGAAGATTTATTAAAGCGGGCTTTATTAAACCGGCGTTATAAGGCGGATCCATAAAGACAAGATCAAATTTGTTTTTTAACATTTCAATACATTTTAAGCTTCTCTTTATATCCCATTGAATTATTGAGCTTCTGTCCTCAAATTTACACGATTTAATATTTTTATTTATGATGGCGACTGCTTCTTTTTTATTATCAATAAAATAAGAAAATAAGGCTCCACGGCTGATAGCCTCGATACCAAGGGCACCGGTACCTGCAAATAGATCGAGAACAAAAGCTCCGATAAGACGATTTGCTAAAATATTAAATATTGTTTCTCGAAGTTTATCTGAAGTTGGACGGGTAGTTTGGCCCTTTATGGAGAATAGTTTTTTCCCTTTTAATTCGCCTGTAATAATCCTCAAGTTGAAACCCTTAATTTTAAAACAACTTGGTTAAACTAAGTGTTTTTGTTTAAATCCTTAATTTTTTTTTGTAGATATGATCGTCCAGTACCTATTGCTCTGGCTATATCAGAAACATTATTATTATATTGTAAAATTTTTCTGGTTAAAAACTCTTTTTCAAAGGCTTTCTTTGCCTCTTTAAAATTGTTAATTACAAATAAATTTGCACCATTTTTTTTGGATTCATCGATAGCAGATGGTTTATACGGTGGTGGGATATCATCAACATCAATGATTTTATTATTAACCATAATGCAAAGGCGCTCTATTAAATTTTTTAACTCTCTTACATTGCCGGGCCAATCGTAATTGCATAAAAGCTCAACTGCTCCCGGCTTTAACTCCTTTTTATGGATAGGATTCTCTTTAGTGAAGTCGTTGAGAAAAATATCAATAAGGGTTGGGATATCCTCTTTTCGCTCTCTTAACGGCGGGACCTCAATAGGGATGACATTGAGTCGGTAATATAGATCCTTTCTGAAAGTTCCATTTTTAATTTCAGTTTGAAGATTGCGGTTACTGGCAGCGACGATTCTTACATTCATTTCTAAAAACCGGCTGCTTCCAACCCTTTGAAATTTCTTTTCTTCAAGAACGCGAAGAAGTTTTGATTGAGTCGAAAGACTCATATCGCAAATCTCATCAAAAAATAACGTTCCATTATTGGCCAATTCAAATTGACCTCTTTTTTTGGTTTTGGCGCCGGGCAAAGCGCCTTTTTCATGGCCGAAAAGTTCACTTTCTATTAATTCGTCAGGTATAGCCGCACAATTTACAGTAATAAGCGGTTGTGTCGCTCTTGTGCTGAGTTGATGTATGGTTCGGGAGACCAGCTCTTTGCCTGTTCCATTTTCGCCGGAGATTAAAACCCATTTGTCGGATGCAGCTATGACGAGGATTTTATTTTTTAAATCAGCAACAGCCGCGCTATTCCCATTAATAGAATTTTTATCAATTGCTTTTTTGCGGAGGTATTTATTTTCTTCTTCGAGCCTTCTGAAATTAAGCGCGTTACTGATGGAGACAATTATCTTATCAATTGAAAGAGGTTTTTCAATTAGATCAAATGCCCCTAATTTAGTTGCCGTTACCGCAGTTTCAATAGTCCCATGACCTGTAATG
>JAFDFT010000584.1 GCA_019309685.1 Deltaproteobacteria bacterium | reverse complement strand
TCGGGTGAAAGGTCAATAGCAAGTTTTTTATGGACTTCTGCGGCAATCCCCTCACTTTCAATTGAATATGGTTGGATCGGAACCGATAGCATGGCTTCAATTTTTATGGCAACCCCTGTTTCCGCTTCATAAATATATTTAGCGTAAACCGTTGTCTTACCCTCTTCATCTATAGATTCTTCTTTAAAGACATCCCCTGATGCAGCAAGCATCTCAAGAATTTCAGTTGCCTGTTCATATCCAATTTCAAACATATCGAAGCATTTCTGCAGCAGCTCGTCTTCATTGATGAACGTATCACCCTCCGAAATAGATTGTTCCATGAGAAACAGGATACATGCTTTTATCCGTTCAGGATCATCCTTTTCAGCTCCTCGATTCTGGGCAATAGTATCCGCGATAATAAAACCGACCCCGGGGATATCGTACGCAATTCTGTAGGGTTCCTCGCTGATGATATCAACAACGTCCGCCCCGTATTCTCTATAAAGTTTAGCCGCGTACGACGATTTAAGACCATTTTCCTGAAGAAACTGCATGAGCCTTCTTAACGAATGATGATCCCGCCATGCCTGATGCAGTTGCTCAGCCTTTTTTTCGCCTATGCCTTCAACACGGGTGAGCTGTCCCGGATTTTTCTCGATAATCAAAAGTGTTTGATCTTTGAATTGCTCCACCAGCCTTTCGGCCATCTTCTGACCGATACCTTTTACAATGCCTGAAGCAAGATAATCCCTTATGGCGGCTACAGTGGAGGGCAGTGTCACTTCAAATGAATCCACCTTAAGCTGCTGACCATACCGCGGATGGATCTCCCATTTTCCGCGAACGCGTATTGTTTCTCCTGGAGTAATGCCGGGCATATAGCCAATGATTGTTACAAGGTTACGGATGCCGTCAACACGTAACTTCCCAATCGTGTAGTGATTTTCGTGGTTGTGATATGTGATTCTTTCCAGGTTACCGGCAAGCGTGATCATTAGGAAGATGTTTACTCGTGGGTTATTTTTTTATCAGGATTGATTAACAGGCTGGCTGCCTCATAAAGGTCTTTAACGATAAAGCTGGGAAAAATTCCTTTTTCCGCTAAAATTTTTTCAGCCGTTATTCCGTTACCTGTCTGGACAAGAATACTTCCGCCACAGCCCGCGTTTTTGGCGCACTCTATATCCTTGGCGCTGTCTCCCACCATCATTGTTTTTCCCACATCAATCTGGTATGCCTCCTGCGCCTGGAGAATCAATCCGGGCAGAGGTTTCCGGCAATCGCACTGATCTTCCGGTCTGTGAGGGCAATAAAAAATGTCTTTCACTTCGCCGCCATTCTGCTTAATAACTTCCTTCATGCGGATGTGTATAGCCTCAAGGTCATTTTTTGAAATAAAATTCCGATTGACGGCGGATTGGTTAGTAATAAGAACCACATCAAATCCGTTTTCCGTCAATCGGCGAATGGCTCCAAGGCTGCGCGGCAGAAATTCAAATTCCGACCAACTTTTAATATACGCCGGCGAATCTTTATTAATAACTCCGTCTCTGTCAACAAACAAAACTTTTTGCTTCATGTTTAGCCAAAGCAATCGCTTATTCTGCGATTATAAAAACATTTTTAAAACCATCCCGGATCAGAATCTTTTCATACGCTTCTGCTGCTTTGAGTGTATCATTTTTACCAACCCGGACCCGGTAAAAGGTTTCTTCGCCACTATCAAAAACAGCGATATGTGCGTTTTCATACTTCTGAGTTAATTCTTGTTTTAATCTTTCCGCATTCTCCCTTACTTTAAATGCGCCTACTTGAAAGGTGAAATTTCCTTTATAATAATCCAGCGATGCAGCCTCCTGGCCTGGTTTTTCAGTTTGAAGCGTATCTGTCTCAATCCCAAGCGCTACAAGTTCAACCGGCGCCGTGCCGGATTCAACGATTCCCAGCTTTTGGGCCGCTCCATATGAAAGATCTATAATTCGATCTTTAACAAATGGACCGCGATCATTGATGCGAACTTTCAATTCTTTGTTATTTTTTAAGTTCCGTACCCATACATGAGTCCCAAGCGGTAATGTTTTGTGAGCTGCCGATATGCCATACATATCATATGTTTCGCCATTTGCTGTTTTCCGTCCATGAAACTTCTTGCCGTACCAGGATGCAAGACCGCATTGCCCGAAACCGCGCGCATGCGGCAATGGCTGGTACCATTTCCCTAATATTTTGTACGGTTTCGGATACCCCGTGGGACGACCTGGCTGTTTTGGTAAAGCACATCCA
>JAFDFT010000129.1 GCA_019309685.1 Deltaproteobacteria bacterium | reverse complement strand
TTCTTTCAAAGCGTCTTAAAGAATTTACCGTACAGATAGAAAATCTTTCCCTCAAAGAAGTCCCTGCCAGACTTGCTTCCTACCTCATTCTTCTCTCTAAAGAACAGGGAACAGGTAAAATAATAAAACTAAGCACCTCTAAAGGCCAGCTGGCAAGCCTGCTGGGCACGATCCCTGAAACACTCTCCAGAATCTTTTCAAAGATGGCCGGTCTGGGTTATATTAAAGTAGATGGACGTGACATAACGCTTCTTGATCCGGACGGCCTTGAAGATCTTTCGCAGCACGGAAAACTTCTGGATTAGATTCGGTTTACCCGGATACCTCTTAGACGGGATGTTCTTTGGGCTTTATATCCAGTATGGGCGTCTTATCCAGCATGTCCAGTCCTTTAACGTGAATCACATTTCCACCCACGCCAATAACTTCTAGTACTGAAAGTCCTATAGGATTGGGTCTGAAAGGTGAGTGTGTGCTGAAAACACCCATTTTTCGATCACGTACAGGCGGTTTTATTCTTAAAAAATCATTTGTGAATTTTTTGCTTTTATGAAAATAAAATAATACGTATATCTGCTGACCTGGCTCTATATCCGTCAGTCCTTCTAGATAAATTTTGTCAATTATGAGCGATCCTTTAATTTGAGATATTGTCCAGCTTCTTGGGATTTCTTTTGCAGCCGTTGACACATAGCCTATCGGCTTCATTTCCACGTTCATCACTTAATACTCCTTTCCATACCCCGGTTTCCATGAGTTGGCATAAAACCGGGGGACTGTTGCCTGCGTGCTAATGTCTTATTTTGAAAGCTCACTAACCAATAAGGGATTCAACCACTTTCGGCAGAATTTCCGGGAGTGAATAAATATCTTTAATAACAAGGTAGCTCCCTGGATCGCACATCTTTCTCAGATAGTCGTTTCCGCTCTGATCCACTGTTATGCAGAATGGCTGAATACCTTCATTTTCTGCTTCGATCAGTGCCATCATCGTGTCATTGAGAGCGTATTCATTCGACTGCCTGTCCTCTCCGTAATCCAAATCCTGAGGATAGCCATCGCTTAAAAGGATCAAAAGACGAAGGTCTGAATCATGATGTTTCAGTTTTTGCGAAGCATGGCGAATTACAGGCCCCATTCGTGTACTTTGTTTCGGCTTTATGCCGCCAATACGTGCCTTCATCTGGTCTGAATACGGGTCACAAAAATCCTTTATCGTGTATAATTCAATATTATCCCTTCCCTGCCCGGAAAATCCGAATACGGCATATTCGTCGTCAAGCGCGTCAAGGGCTTCCATCATTACTACCAGACTCTCCATTTCAATATCGATTATTCTTTTATTCTTCCGCGGTTCTTTATCCAGTCCGGGTTTATCACCGTATAATGATTCATGATCCAATCCGCCCTGTCTCATAACAGTAGAAACAAGTTCATCTGTCGAAGCACTCATATCGATAAGAAGGAGTGTCGATATTTTCCTGATCCGCTTGTCTTTTCTCGAAAAAACTCTATCACACGGGCTGATACCGGCCTTCCGGTCAACCATCGCCTGGATCATTGCGGTAAGGTCAATCTCTTCACCCCACTCAACTCTTCGAACAACCTCATAAATATTCGGACGGATCCGCAGAAATTGTTTTCTTACCCTCTGAATAAGATCGCTGTAACTTTCATAAATTTCGTTATACGGGCGGGGATCAAGAAGTGGCACATCTTTCTCACACAGGCGGCACCACCTTCTACGATACCCAGCCTGAAGATAGTCCCACTCATCATAGTAGTAATAGATGTCGTTTTGCCCGGTTGATCTCGGGCCTTTCAGACTTAAAGGCAGTTCATTCTTTTGGACATCATCGCTATCCAAAATACTTTTTTCGCCCTTTATTTCTGAACCATCCAGATCAGTAACAAAAAGACCTTGCGAGCTCGGATCCCCTTCGATACTTCTTAAAAGCGAAAGGTCATCCAGATTTTCAAGGATTTTCTTGAGATCTTCCGGATCTATCGGTATACCGCCGCCATGCTCCTCATCATTCATTTCCTCTATGTCATCTGAAACAGAACGCTGAAATTCGGCTCCTGGGAAAATTTCGATTTCCGGTGTCTGGTGAAAGGAAACCGGCAGGTATGACGTATAGGAACTCCCCTGGGCCAGTTTGCTAAGAAACCCGTAAAGCTCAACCGCTTTGGACAAAGAGTCCCATGCGCTGTTTGACCTTTCGTAAAACCCGACCAAAGCCTCTTCCATCATCAGGACATATTTTAGAACTGACGCCAGCACATTTTTTTCATCAAAATGCCCGGTTGTCATTCTTAATAAAATTTCGACAAGCGATTCCAGAAGCGGAAGGTTTGCGGGAGAAGCTCTTCGTTTCATGGCACTGGAAAGCGCCATATCTATTTCACCCCTGAGGCCTTCGTAGGATTCTTTTAACATTCGATCTATTCTGCCATCCTCGAGAATGAAAAAAAGATCTCTTGCCAGTGCTTTCAATTCAAGTGAATCAAGGATCATCAAAATCGATGAAAATCCTGAATTAAAGGTTCCGAATTCCGTGTACCCTGCCTGATGCGCCGCGGCCAACTTGTAAAGCCGATAATTTCCTTCCCGGGTCTGCTCTTCTGCGAAAAAGGAAGGCAAATAAATATCATAACCACTGCCTGTCGGGTAATGCCTTGCTGAAGAATTTTCTTTTGTATCTATTTCCTCAATGGTACGAAGCTGAAGTTTTTTCCCTGTTAATGCATGAACAAAAATAGAAAGGATAGTGCGGCAGTCTTCCAGAGAAACAGCTTCTTGCCATTTTGAAAGTTCGTTTCTCGGTTCCGATGATCTCAAAGAGAAATAGTCTATTCCTGTGCTTTTGTTCTGGTGAAGGATTGAAATCCCTTTTTCAACCCATTTATAAAAAAATGTTTCTGGGATTTCTTGATATACGGATGCCACATTATCCAAATAAGCATGCGACCCCTCCCTGCTGATCTCTCCAATCTCTGGTACGTATTTTATGATATCCGCCTGAGCAGGCCAGGGGAGTGTGTCCAATTCAGATACGGTCTTTTCAAATATATGAATAATTCTTTCCGGCTCGCGGGATGAAATTCGCAGGATCGCCTCGATGACTTCACTTCTGACATTCGGGTTGAGATTGATCAGGACCTTCGCACTTCTTTTGTAAAAATCAACTGCATCTTCAGAGGATACTTCACCGATAAGTGTACAAAGCCGAAAAATACCCTCGATTTCGTTTTTATATAAGGCATCGAGTCCGGATGGTATTTCGGAAAAAAACTCCGATGTAAGTTCAGACGATATCTTTGCTATCTTAAGTCCCGCCGATTTCCAGTTTTCAAGCCCTCTGAAAGACAGTACCGGAATCATATCTGTGCTCAATCTCAAAAAATGAATCGCGGCCTGCTCTCTGTTTTCGCCCGAATGAATGATCTGAATCGCTTTGTCAGCCCAGGGCCCAAGCCTGTAAAAACTCTCCTTGTTTAAAAAGTCCTCGGTAGAGCCTAAAAACTGGACAGCAGCTGGAATGGAATGTTCCACAATCCGCAGGCTATGTTCAACCCATGTGTTCAAATTCTCAAATGATTCGAGAGAAAAAAATTTCGAGCTTGAATGAATATATTCAACGCATAAAGGGGCTCTTTCCGACGATTGATTCAAAATCCGTTTCCCTAAGGAAGCCCAAGTGTAGAATTTTTCCTTTGAGAAAAAATCCAGTATGGATGGTGAGGTTTCCATGAATGCAATGGCGCATTTCTCAGAGATATCCTGCAATTCTTCAATGATAGAAGAGATTTCATCTCTGGAAACACCATTCGGCCAGTCTCTTATAAGAGATGAATTGCTATCCTTTAAATTTTCCGGGTTTTTGTAATCAGAATCCAACATGTCATCCAAATAGCTCATAAGCAATCCGATCGATTATGGAAAAATCGCTGTGACTATTTCACCGATTGCCCGCTGAACCTCCTTCTCATCTGTTAGCAGGGTTGTGATGGCCGCTTCACAGGCTCTTCTGGGAGAGATCCCATTGCTGATCAACATCCCTGCGTATATCAAAACACGGGTTCCCGCACCTTCTGTTAAAGCGTGCCCTTTTATATTTCTAATCTTTTCTCCAAGCCGGGCAAGTTCATATGCATTTTTTTTGTCAACCGAACTTTCATGAGCAATAATTTCAGCTTCTTTCTCAATCGGCGGATAGTCAAAATCCAATGATATGAAACGCTGCCGCGTGCTTTGTTTTAAATCCTTTATAACACTCTGATACCCCGGATTGTATGAAATCACCAAAAAAAAGTTGTTGTGCGCCTCGATAATGGTCCCAACTTTATCAATCGGAAGTGTTCGTCGGTGATCTGACAGGGGATGGATAATGACAGTTGTATCCTTCCTAGCTTCTACAATTTCATCCAGATAGCAAATGCCGCCTACTTTTACTGCTTTAGTTAAAGGACCATCCACCCAGATAGTTTCATCTCCTTTTAATAGAAACTTGCCCACAAGATCCGTGGTGGTCAAATCTTCGTGACAGGCAACTGTTATAAGCGGAACAGAGATCTCTTCCCCTTCACTTGAAAGTTCCATTTCCTTTTCCAGAGTGTAAGCCATATATTCCACAAACCGTGTCTTTCCCGTTCCGGTCGGTCCTTTTAAAATGACAGGGATCTTTGAATAAAAAGCCACTCGAAATATGTCTATTTCATCTCTGACCGGCAGATAGTAGGGCTCTTCATTGATCCTGTATTCTTCTATATTTATTTCTTTAACGTCCATGCGTTTCCCCTTCCTTTTATATCAAGTACACGATAGATATCATCTCGCTGAATATATGAAAATAGATATCACCTTATTTTTACACGCCTATGATTATTGGTTGTCAGGTCTTTATCCTCAAACACCATTGACCCCCATCCTGCTGAACAATTAAACCGAACATAGTGATTGTTTTAAGCAGCGGCCGCCCAAATAAAAAATCAAGTGTCTCCTTATCCATATTTCCTTTCTTCACAATCAATTCCCGTAAGTGGGCATCATACCGTATCATCTCAAGTATTCTTTCTTCTGCGTCTTTATCATTGCTATCTTTAAAAAGACGTGAAAGAGTTTCAATCAAGCCATAATCGCATCGCTGTTGATGATCTTCAACCAGCTCCCAAATACCTCCCATCCCTGATATCAGATCTTTCCTGTAGAGCAGATCTCTTAAATATATCTTTTCAATATCTTTTGTATCCCAGCATTTCAACGCCCGGCATTCAACCGGCCTGTTTTCATAAATCCGGCAGCTTTTATCCATTTCATCAAGAAATACGCACCGCCATGCATCTCCCTTCCCCTTTATCTTGATGATATCTGAAGGTACGCGGGTTAAGCCGCCCTTCACATTTTCATGGGCCGGCTCGCCTTCTCGAATTGTAAAAAGGTATTTTGATAATATTATACCTTTTTCAACAAGTGGTTTATCCGCCCGATGAAACGCGGGACCGCCCTTTTCGCAACAGACTCCGCATTGTTGACACTCTGAAATAACATTGCTTGATTTCATATCCTTAGCAGCTTGATAGACTCCTTGTTTGCAAAGCTAACACCGCTTTTCCCACATATATATTAAGGAATATATTATCATTTATTACTACTATAGAGGCAACTGTTTTTCTGTCGAAAATCGGCTATCCCCATAAATGCACGTTATGCAATCAAACGATTGTCCACCCGCCATCCACTACAATGGTCTGCCCGGTCATAAAGCTTGAAGCATCCGAGGCCAGCAATAAAAGCGGCCCGATCAATTCAGAGGGATTACCAGGCCGCCCCATGGGAGTTTTACGGCTGATGAACCGGGCAGCTTGTTCATTTTCGAATAAATCAGAGGTCATCTCACTTGGAAACCACCCCGGAGCCAAGGCGTTGACACGGACACCCCGCCGGGCCCATTGAGCAGCCAGTTCGCGGGTCATGTTGACAATTGCTCCCTTGGATGTGTTATAGGCCGCCTGCGGTATCTGGCCGATCCCCACCAGGCCCATCATGGAGGCGATATTTATAATACTTCCCTTACCGGCTTCAAGCATTGCCGCTCCGCATTGCCGGGCGCATAAAAAACTGCCGGTAACGTTGACGTCCATTACTTGCCGGAACTGATCAGCCGTTTCGATTTCCGCCGGAACTGAATTTGCGATACCGGCGTTATTCACCAAGATATCCACCTGTCCGTAGTTTTTTATGGCTGTATCAACTAGCCGGGTAACATCCTCTTCGCGTGTGACATCACAGGCAACAGCCATCGCTTGCTTATCAATGGCTTGCAGCTTTTCAACAAGCTTCTCCAGAAGATCTTTCCGTCGGGCAGCCAGGATCACTTTCGCACCGGCATCAGCTAAGGCATTCGCAAACGTTACCCCCAGACCGGATGATGCACCGGTGATAATTGCAACCTTGTTTTCAAGACTAAAGAGCGTGTTAATTTTTTGCACCATTACCTCCTATTTCAAAGTCAAGATAAAGCAATTAAGGATCAAGTCTACTATTAACGCTTTTTGAACTATTTTTCTATTCTTTTATATCAATTTATGAATTTTTAATTAGTTTTAATCTCTATCTCACCCGTTCTATAAACTTCTAATTGAACTGTGTTTAAAAAGTCATCATTGGAGATATATAAAATATCATTTCATATTACCTGACCTCAATAGTATTGCTTTATAGAAGGGTTCAT
>JAFDFT010000583.1 GCA_019309685.1 Deltaproteobacteria bacterium | reverse complement strand
CGCTGGATCATTTACATAATCCGAAGGATGAAATTCAATCGCTGGGTTATCATGTAAAAATTCGTAAAGATTCTTCGACCCTATCGCGCTGCTGGCGACGAGTTTGCCTTCGTTGAATCCTTTTTTACGGTTGGTCACAACACCTCGCGAAACCAGGTTTAATATCCCATCCGTAACAAACTGGGTATGAATGCCGAGATCGTTCTTATCTGAAAGTGCAAGAAGCGTGGCCTGCGGGGTGGCACCGAGACCCGATTGAATAGTTGAACCATCGCTTACGAGTCCTGCTATCAGCCTGGCGATATCATTGGCTGATTCAATTTCCGGAGGTTCATCTAAAGTTAGAATTTCTTCTTCATATTCCACAATCACGTCTACGTCATTGACTTGGATGAAACTTCGACCGAGCGTTCTGGGCATTTTGGAATTTACCTGGGCAATTACTAAATCCGCGGATAATGTAGCCGCCATGGTAATATCAACAGAAACACCGAGACTCATCCATCCAAAATCATCAGGTGGAGATACCTGCACAAGGGCCACATGCACTGGAAGCAACCGGCTCCTAAACAATCGCGGAACAGCGGATAGATTTAATGGCGTTATAAATCTTTTGTTCTTCGCTATACTTTTCGGTTTTGCGGATCCAAGATAGAAAGACCGAATATTAAGACTGTGGTCTTTCGTTTTATTGGCTATCAGCGTCAGGGGCGTTGTTTCAAGGGTGAGCAGTCGAACGATTTCGATATCTTTGAATGTGTCTGATGCCTCTGAGAGTTCTCTTACCAAATGCTGGGGTTCTCCACAGGAAGACCCAATAAAAACCCTCTGCCCCGGTTTTATCAGGCGAATCGCCTCTTGACCGACTTTCTTCTTCTCAACGTAATTGTCCGCCCAATAACTGATAACAGGCATAATGCCCCTCAAATGAGGATGAAAGGAAAGGATAATTGACCATCAGGGATAACTTTAACCCATCTATAAATGATAATCAAGCGGAACTGAGAAGATATAAATGTCACCTCACCTGAATTATTTCTTTGATTTACAAAGTATCATTTGTTGTTTGAAATCTTCCGAACAGTATACATAAGAATACCTATTCCGCTAACCAACAAGATCGCGATGATTCCAATTGCCAAAAAAACATTCTCAATTTTTGAATACATCTCAATAGCACCCACCAACTTAACAGCCATTGCTCCCACGCCAAAGGTTAGCACAAACTTTGTACCATACGCTGAATGGTGAAATCGTTTGGGGGTAAATTTAGCCACCAGTGTATTTTCAATGGGCTGCATACCCAGCAAAAAAAAGAAATAAATTATTGATACAAGTACCAGTGAAATATTAGAGGTTATTGAAATAAAAATAGCAGCGGGGACTGTTATCAAATGGAAAATAAAATAACAAAACTTCGGTTCAAAACGGTCTGCTACCCTTCCGCCAATATACTGTCCAATGATGCCGACTAAAAAGATAAATGACGTAACTGAAGTCGCAAAAACGTTTCCGGAAATATTTCTACCTATTAAACCTGAAAACCACATAAAAACATGTTGCGTCTTTAATTCAAAATAAGCGGGCATAATAACAGTGGCAGCACGGTATTCAATCCCGCCAAGCATCATTACAATTAAAAGCACCAGAAACGCACTGAGCAAACCGTTACCGCTGCCGCCAACCGGTTTTTGAATTTTTGTTGCCTCGTCTTTATCCGCAGAGCGGGATAAAACAAACATCAGCAGTAACCCAATAAAATTCATTCCTCCTAAGAATAAATAAACAGCCTTCAGCCCCCACACCCAGTTTATCATCCCAGCTAAAAAAGGCGCCGTTGCCAGACCGAGATTTCCGAACATACCGTTATAGCCCATGCCTATGCTGACACGCTTTATTTCCCTTGAAATCATCCCTGAACCGATAGGATGATAAATCCCTGAAAATAAGCCTAGAAAGGCGAGTGTTATCATCAGGTATGCCGGCGTGCCAACCCAAATCGCTGATGCTAGCCCGCTCAGTCCGCATCCGGCATAAAAAATGGCAAAAAACTTCCTGCCCCCCCATTTGTCTCCAGCGATCCCCCAGGGAAGGGCGGAAACACCAAACATGAGATACATGAGAAAGGATATTTCCAGCACATCGGCCATATTCATATTAAGCTGTGTCATCAGAGGGATCATCACGGCCGGAAAAGCCAGCATATTGAAATGGCTCATAAAGTGCCCATAACAGCAGTTAATCAGTACCTTTCGTTCCCTAGGTTCCATTTTA
>JAFDFT010000128.1 GCA_019309685.1 Deltaproteobacteria bacterium | reverse complement strand
TACTTTTAAAATTTCCTGCCAGGATTCCATCTCTTCATCCTCTTTCCAACAGTCGTAATCCGTTGACATAGCAACTGCGGCATAGGGAATTTTCGCCTCATTGGCAAGTATTGCTTCAGGAGCAGTGGACATATTAATCACATCCGCGCCCCATATCCTGAACATCTTCGACTCTGCCCGGGTTGAGAATCGGGGCCCTTCTATGGTGACCACTGTACCGCCATTGTGGACGGAAAGGCCTAAAGAGGTGCCCGTTTCGTAAAAAATCTTTCGAAGCCCGGCATCAAAGGGATCTGCCATGACATCATGTTCCATGCCATCCTCGAAAGAATCATGAAATGTCACTTTTCGATGCCTGGTAAAATCAATAAATTGATCAATCACTACAAAGTGCCCTCTGTCGATCTCTTCCCTGAGGCTGCCGCAGGCAGTGGTGGCAACAATATGTGTTACTCCCTGATCTTTTAATCCCTGTATATTGGCGCGGTTATTCACCTGTGTAGGACTGAATTGATGCGTTCTGCCGTGCCTGGCTAAAATCACCACATCTATACCGTCAATCGTCCCTGCCGTAAAGGGAGACGACGGCTGTCCATAAGGAGTGTCAACTGCTATTTCTTCCGGGTCTTTAAGTATTTGAGGGTCATCCAGCCCGGATCCCCCGATAATGCCTACTTTTATCATCTTTAACTTCCTCCTTTGAAGTTATCCTACAATACATTCCATTTTACATAAAATACTGAAACGTCATAAAATAACTATTACTGAATGTCAAGAACTTGAAACCGGCAAAAGCCTCTTCTTTAAATAATGACCATTCACTTAAGAATGTAATTTCTATATCCGGCTACTGATCATTAATGTATAGAAGTTCATAAAGGATTATGATAAAAGGTTGATTTGATTAATTTCTAAAATGACAACTCCAATTATCTGGAATATTTTTTATAGTTTCACAACAAATTGAAATCTAATGGCAAAGAAAAAATTTCAAGTTCAAGGCGCACAAATCCTGAGGAATGAGACGTACTGATAGTACGTTGCAGTGACTTGCCCTGTTAAATCGGCTCCGCCGTCTCGCCAAGCGAGAATTTAACAGGGCGAGGATTCTGTGCAACACAGAAATTGGAATTTTTACGAAGCCATTCTTTTTGCACAAAAATGATAAAATTAAATCCCCTAACTCTGAAAAAGATCAGACGCTTCAAAACCATCAAACGCGGTTATTACGCGTTTATCATATTTGCCGTCATGATCTCTGTTTCCCTTTTCGCGGAACTGCTCATTAATAAGCGGGCAATCATTGTACACTTTCAGGGCAGCTATTATTTCCCCACCTATGGTGACATCATCCCTGGAACCGAATTCGGACTTGATTACGCGTATGAAACCAATTACAGACAGCTCGCCACGCAATTTAAAACTGAAAAAAGCGGGAACTGGGTGCTTATGCCGCCAGTGCCATACGACGCCTTTGAAAACGATCTCAAGGAAGATACCTACCCGCCCTTTCCGCCGTCATTCACTGAACAGCATTATCTGGGAACAGATACAGTGGGTAGAGATATGGTCGCGCGGCTTGTTTATGGATTCAGAATTGCTATTTTCTTTTCACTCGCTCTTCTGGTCTCCACCTATATTATCGGTATCAGTATCGGCTGCGCCATGGGGTTCTGGGGTGGATTGTTTGATCTGTTTTTTCAGCGGATCATCGAAATATGGTCGAACATGCCCGTACTCTATGTCATTATTATTATTGCATCGATTATATCCCCGACATTCACTATTTTATTGCTGATTATGGTCTTTTTTAGCTGGACGTCTATGACGTGGACCATGCGGACTATTACGTATAAGGAAAAGACCAGAGAATACGTACTCGCGGCAAAAGTCATGGGCGCTTCCAATTATAGAATCATATTTAAACATATCATTCCCAATACTGTTGCTATTATTGTTACCTTTGCTCCGTTCGCGGTTTCCAGCGGAATAATTCTGATTACATCCCTTGATTATCTCGGATTTGGACTGCCGCCGCCCACACCAAGCTGGGGGGATCTACTGGCACAGGGTTGGGCCAATATGGAAGCAAAGTGGATTGCCAGCTCCGTGGTCGCGGCCATGACCCTTACCCTGATACTCGTCACCTTTGTCGGAGAAGCGGTGAGAGAAGCTTTTGATCCTAAACTGCATACAACATATGAATGACTTCGTAAAAAGCTCAATTTCAGCGTTACGCTGCATCCTCGCCCTGTTAAATTCTCGCTTGGCGAGACGGCGGAGCCGATTTAACGGGGCAAGTTACTGCAGCGTACTGAAAGTAGTTTTAGGTGTTAGGTTAATATTCTTTTTGTTTATGATGGCTACTTAAAAGTTAAGAGGAATTTTAAAAATGATCAACAAAAAGCTCATTAAGAAAATCACATTAATAAAGGCTTTTAGTTTCCTTTTTATAGTATCATTTATTTGCGCTTGCGGAGAAGACACCCAGAAAAGCGATACAAAAGAGACTCCTGCGGTAGAGACCATTGATCAGACCCAAAAAACATATACAAGAGAAAAGCTTCCGGGTAAAATCAAATGGCTGACCAATACTGCTGATCCGATATTCTCATCTCCGGATGTAAAAAAAGGGGGCATATTCCGTTCCAGTATAACCGCATTCCCTCCAACCTTTCGTGTGGTGGGACCGGATTCAAACAGCAGCTTCAGAAGTGCGATTCTTGACAACCAGCTGAGCCTCATCGGCATTCATCCCAACACGGAAAATATCATTCCCGAGTTGGCCACCCACTGGGCATTTGGTAAAGACAAAAAAACCATGTATTTCAAGCTTAATAAAAACGCCCGCTGGTCTGACGGTCATTCGGTCACAGCCGAAGATTTCGCCTTTACCCTGGAATTCATGCGGTCGAAACATATCGTCGCGCCATGGTATAATGACTATTATACAAAGGAAATCGACCGGGTCATTATCTATGATGATTACACACTGGCAGTAGTCGTAACAAAAGCACAGCCGGACCTTCATCTCAGGGCAGGTATGAGCCCTATGCCAAAACATTTTTACGGTACTTTAGATGCGACTTTTGTCAGAAAGTACAATTGGGAAATTGTCCCCAATACAGGGCCTTACCAAGTATCTGATTTCAAAAAAGGAAAATACGTTAAATTTAAACGCAAAAAAGACTGGTGGGCCAAAGATCTGCATTATTTTAAAAACAGATATAATGTGGATACTGTAACTTTTAATGTTGTTAGGGACTCCAATATTCTATGGGAGTATTTTAAAAAAGCTAAAACAGACGTTTTTGGGATTACGATTCCAAAATATTGGCATGAAAAAACAAAAACTCCTGTGGTTAAAAACGGCTATGTTCACAAAATATGGTTTTTCAATGATACCCAGCAATCCGCGCAAGGTCTGTGGCTGAATCAGGATAAAGAAATCTTTAAAGATAGAAATGTCCGGTATGCTTTTTCCCATGCCATGAACATTCAAAAAGTTATCAAAAAAATACTTCGAAATGACTACTCCAGGCTGGAGCACGGTTTTATGGGATATGGGCGGTATTCCAACACCAATATACGGGCCAGACGATTCGACCTGAAGCAGGTCGACTATTACATGAAAAAGTCAGGATGGAAACGGGGTCCAGATGGTATCTGGATAAAGAATGGTCAGCGTTTTTCAGTTGATGTATCCTATCATTTTGATGAACACTCGCCACGACTTGTTGTATTAAAAGAAGAAGCAAAAAAGGCAGGGATCGATTTAAGACTTCAGAAGCTCGATCAGTCCGCGTGGTATAAAAAGGTTGTAGAGAAAAAACATGATGTGGCATGGGTGGGTTGGAGCACGTCTCTTCGTCCGCAATACTGGGAGCATTTTCATTCCATTAACGCGCACAAACCCCAGACAAACAACATTACCAACACCGATGATTCTGAAATGGACACGCTCATCGATGCTTTTAGAAATTCACTGGATGAAGAAAAACGTATTGTTCTTTCCAAAAAGATCCAGGCAAAGATTCATGAAATAGGTTCCTTTGTTCCAACATTTAGGGTCCCCTATGTGCGGCAGGCCTATTGGAAATGGTGGCATCTGCCAGACATTCCCGGAACCAAACATACAGGTGATCTTTTTGATCCGTTTAGCAGCGCCACAGGCGGACTTTTCTGGTATGATGAAGAACTCCATAAAGAGACAAAAGCTGCCATGAAAAAAAGCATAAAGTTCGAACCTGTGACCATTATCGATAAAACTTATAAACGGTAAAGGCAGATGAGTTGATGGGTTCAGCAATCTTAAAAGTAAAGAATCTGGTTACATCTTTTAACACGGAAAGCGGAAGAATCCGGGCCATTGATGATATCAGTTTTGAGCTCAAAGAAAAGCAAATCCTGGGTATTGTGGGTGAATCGGGCTGCGGCAAAAGTGTAACGGCGTTATCCATTATGCGGCTTTTGCCAAAGCCTTCCGGTGTGATCGAATCCGGACAAATCATGTTTAATCATACGGATATCGTCGACCTCCCTGCTGAAAAGATGCATGAAATTCGGGGAAACCGTATATCCATGATTTTCCAGGAACCCATGACCGCCTTAAACCCCGTACACCGAATCGGCAAACAATTGGGAGAAATTTTCCATTTGCATTTTCCAGATATGCCTAAAGAAAAGATCCGGGACGAATCCATTGAATTGCTTCAAAAAGTAGGCATTCCGGATCCTGAAAGCCGTATGAACGAATACCCCCACCAGATCTCAGGCGGTATGCGCCAGCGCGTTTTAATTGCCATCGCTTTGGCGGCAAAACCGGATATACTCATAGCGGATGAACCCACAACAGCACTGGATGTAACGATTCAATCGCAAATTCTGGATTTAATGATGCAGCTGCAAAAGGAAACGGGTATGGCCATTATCTTTATTACCCATGCCCTTGGGGTTATCGCGGAGATCTGTGATGATGTGGTTGTCATGTACGCGGGTAAAGTTGCTGAAACATCTCCTGTTGAACATTTATTTGAAGATCCAAAACATCCATACACAAAAGGCTTGCTCACATCCATTCCGAGACTGGAAAGCCCCAGGAAAAAGAAGTTGAGCATCATCAAGGGCATGGTGCCGAGTCTTCATGAACTGCCAAACGGCTGCCGTTTTCAAAACCGATGCCCGGAAGCAATGGAAATCTGTAAAACCGAACCGCCTCCGCTAAAACGGATCGCGGACAATCATTTTGTAAGTTGTTACCTCTATTAAGGCAATGTCTGATTATTTATTAAAAGTCGAAAACCTGAAAATGCATTTTCCTATACACGGGGGAATTTTCTGGCGGCAGATTGGAAAAGTATTTGCAGTCGACGGGGTATCTTTTGCAGTCAAACAAGGTGAAACCGTTGGGCTGGTAGGTGAGTCGGGCTGTGGGAAGACAACGGTGGGCAGAAGTATTTTAAAGCTTTACACACCCACCCATGGAAAGGTTTATTTTGAAGGAAAAAATATCCTGGAACTGAAACGAAAAGACATGCAGCCCCTGCGCCGTAATATGCAGATGATTTTTCAAGACCCTTTTGAATCACTCGACGCACGCCTTACCATAGGCGATATTATTGAAGAGCCCTTCCTTATCCACAGCATTGGCAATTCAGAAGAACGAATAAAAAATGTTAAAAAACTGCTCAACCGCGTTGGCATTTCCCAAAACGCGATCAATAACTTTCCCCATGAATTCAGCGGCGGTCAGCGCCAGCGTATCGGCATCGCCCGGGCTATTGCGTTAAATCCCAAACTTATCATTTGTGATGAGCCGGTGTCGGCTCTAGATGTATCCATCCAGTCGCAGATACTCAATCTGCTTTTGGAGCTTCAAGAAGAAATGAAACTTACCATGATGTTTATTGCTCATGATCTTGCAGTGGTCAAACATATATCCGATCATATCGCGGTCATGTATCTAGGCAAAATTGTCGAATACGCAAACGCTGATGACTTGTATAGCCAACCGCTTCACCCGTATACACGGGCCCTGATTTCAGCCATTCCGGTTCCTGATCCTTCAGTGAAAAAGAAAAGGCAGATATTAAGCGGTGAAGTCCCCTCTCCTAAAGACCCTCCGCCTGGATGTAGTTTTCATACTCGCTGTCCCATTGTCATTGATCGGTGTAAGATCGAAGATCCGTTTTTAAGAAATATGAAAAATACATCCGGAAACGATCACCAGGTGGCGTGTCATCGGGCGGGTGAACAATAAATTCATTTACTTAGTTTTTAATGCTATCGTAGCATCCTTAATCAATTGAATCTTTTGGTTGATCAGGGCTTTCTCCACTTCACCCGGATCCAGCGAAGAAGCCTTGGCAAGGTATTCCAGGGCTTTCGCAAAACCCGACATGGTACGCCGGCTGGCCGCTACATCCGCTTTGTAAATAAATACCATTACATTAATGCTGTTAAGCCTGGTATATACGGTTTGTCTGAGAGCGTCTGTGGTTGCATACGATAAAGCCCTGTTAAGATAGTTTTTTATTCCTGTAAAGTCCGGCTTCCCGGGTACATCTAAAAGTGTATTAGCCTTGCTGATATAATAATTACAGATAATCGGAAACACTTCCTCTTTTGAATAAACATCTTTGGTGGATTTCGGTTCCAGCAACCCCGGCATCATAATCAGTCTTTCTTTTCCGGTCGGCGAAAACCGGCCCTTCCAGATTTCAACCGCACCGTCTCTATAGTAAAGATAATATAATCAGCACCATCAAAAAGGCCAGACAGCCAATAGCATACTTCAGCATTCTACCAGTCTGATTAGGTTCTATATTTTTAATTCTATTGCTTAGGCCCATTGTATTGGCCTCCTACTTAAATTTGATTTTTTAATTTATATGTATTAAGTTAAAAAATGCTCGATACGCGTTTTTCAGTCTTTATATGTTTGTAATTATAGTCATTCGACCTGTTTTTGTAAACAGCATTCTAATTTTTACTGAAGAAGATAAGATTATTAATATCAAATGATTCAAAACGACTTACATAAAAAAAAAGAAAAACTTACAACTATCTTAAAAAAGCTTGATTCACTTGTGGTTGCTTTTTCCGGAGGTGTTGACAGTACATTTCTGCTTGCCGCGGCTTATAACACGCTAAAAAAAACCGTTATAGCAGTAACAGCCGAGTCACCCATTCATCCGGAACGGGAAAAGCATGAAGCCATTAGGCTGGCAAAAAAGATCGGCGTCAGGCATATCATTGTTCAATCCCGTGAGATAAACCAATCCGATTTTCTGGCCAATCCCAGGGACCGCTGTTATGTGTGCAAAAAATATATTCTTGAAGATATCATCCGTTTGGCCTCTGACATGAATATTTCTCATATCGCCCACGGCGCCAATGTTGATGATCTCAATGATTATCGTCCCGGATTTAAAGCAGCAGAGGAAATGGGAGTTCTTTCTCCTTTGATCGACGCAGGGCTGATAAAAAATGACATCCGCGCCCTTTCAAAAAATATGAACCTTTCAACCTGGGACAAACCTTCCAACGCGTGCCTGGCGTCTAGAATTCCCTATGGAACGCCCATAACCAAAGAAGCCCTGACCATGATTGATCAGGCAGAAGCATTTATTTTAAATCTGGGCCTGCGAACCTGCCGGGTCAGGCATCACGGCAATGTTGCTCGAATCGAAACAGCCATAGACGATATGGAAATGATCTTGGATAAAAAAAACAGACAAAAGATCGTTAAAAAATTAAATAAACTGGGATACAAACATGTCTCTATGGACCTTGAGGGATATGTCCAGGGAAGCATGAACTAGTTTCCATCCAGAAATGTCCTTTTTGCCC
This sequence comes from Deltaproteobacteria bacterium, assembly GCA_019309685.1. Taxonomy (GTDB): domain Bacteria; phylum Desulfobacterota; class Desulfobacteria; order Desulfobacterales; family JAABPS01; genus JAABPS01. The sequence continues at coordinate 3,624 of JAFDFT010000128.1, read as the reverse complement.
AATTTCGGTGTCAGGCTCAAATTTTAATCCTCAAAATACTTTGTTATTCCTGTGGTTAAAATTATCGCCTTCCTTGAACTTGAACAAAAATGATCATTCTTATAAGTTACCCTGATGATCTATTTGATTTTTCTGGCTACTCCTAGGTTAGAGTTAAATTGCTCATTTCTGGATTGGAAACATTTTTTGTCTCAGCGTATACACACAATACTCATACACAGATATCAACATCTTTTTTCTTCAGGAATAGAAAATAGTAACGAGTAAATAGAACACCGGATTTATTAAGTTTAACTATTTACACGTCACCTGTAACTTAATATACTATCCTGACGCTTTCAAGCTAACCTTTGCAACCTTCTCAAGATCTCTCGTGTAATAAAAAGATCCGATAAAAAACACAATAGCGCCAAATAGCGTAAACAAAGGGAGGAACTTAAATGCAGTAAGAAGATCATACCTGTCTGATATGGCGCCGACAAAGATCGGACTTAATGAATAACCCAATGCCATCATAAAAAACTGTGCGAGGCTGTAGGAGATTGCTCTCAGACCGGGCTGCACAACATCCTGAGTTACCGCGGAACCGGCGGAAGCAAACATCGGGGCGGTAAATCCAAACAGAAGTAAGAAAATATACTGAATTTTACCTTCGAAAAAGACAAAACCAATAAAAATAAAAAGAGTTGCAAGCAAAGAAGAAAGAGCCGGGAAACTCATCCTGGCATTAAGCCGTGTCCGCCGCCATCTGTCAGTGAGAAAACCGCCGACCGGCGCGCCGATAATGGCAAGAATAAAAATAACAGACGTTTTCATGCCCGCCTTGTCCATGGGCAAATTGTCAACCCGGTGAAAATACGTGGGGAGCCAGGTAAGAAGGGCTGTGGTGACAAATGTATTCCCCACATACCCAAGGTACGTAAATATTACCGTAGGAGTCTTGATAAACTCATTTGCAATATCACCAAACTTCATCTTCGATTTTATGGCATCACGGGTCTTTGCAATACCGCTCTTGACTATTTCGACTGTCTGGTAATCCTTTACCCAGAAAAAAAGAAGCGCAATGAGAAAACCAGGCAACGCCGTGAGGCCCAGAGCATATCTCCATCCTATAGATTCCGCTATTATCCCTCCCAGCACAATACCTATAGCTGACCCCATGGGCACAGCCGCGGTAAAAAATCCGTTCATTGTAGCCCGCCTTTCTTCGGGGAAATAAGCCGCTATCATGGCATGGCCGCCGGCAGTATACGCGGCCTCTCCTATTCCAATTACGGACCTTACCGCAAAGAGTTGTTTGAAATTTCTGGTAAACGCGCATGCAGCTGCAGCGATGCTCCATAGAATTGACATGATTCCGATGGTCTTTTTTCTGCTCCATCTGTCCACAAGAAGAGAAACAGGAAAAACAAAAAGGGTCATCATCAGTGTAACAATCGTTGCCAGCCATCCACACTGTGTGTCAGTCAAACCCCAGTCTATCTTCAAATAGGGGAAGATGGAAGCGATAACCATTCTATCAATATAATCAAACACATACATCATGAACAGGAGCCCAAAGACATAATACGAATACCCAGTTCCAACTTCGAAGTCCTTTGCACTGTCCGAATTTTTAGTATCAGCCATATGTAACCCTCCTTTAAGAGTTTAGCGCATCTTTTTAGTTCTCAATGAATGCCGGTGAATAAAACCCCATCGATTTCACATATAAGTTCTTGTACTCGAAACACTTTTTTCTAATTTATACGTTTCGATCTAAAATAATAAGATAAATAATAATTAAAATGTTATATCCAGCCCAATATCCCTACAAAAATCCCCAGCAGTAAGACGTTGACCACTGCCAGTGTGCCGATAAATACTATCTGCGTTTTGGGTTTGGCGTCATAAGCAAATTTGGCCGCCCAGAAGAATGGGATATACACCGCAATGAAAACAGGAATCGAACCCCACCATGAATAGACCCACACAAAGGCCGGTGTCATTACTAGAAAGATTTCCACGAATGAGAAAAACGCCGCGTTTGCAACCACAAAAAGAATGCGGTTATTTATTCCAAAGACCTTTACTTTTGGGTCCTCCGGAAGGATCTTGCTTAGTACCAGTCCGGCAATAGAAAACATAAAGCTCAGCTCAATACCTACGCCGACTAAAATTAAAAATGCGGAGCCTGTTGGAGCGGTCCACAGCGCGTGCCCGCTGAAATGCTGAATAAGCGCGTTGATGATTTCAGCCACCAGTTTTTCTTGGAAATCTCGTTCAAATAAACATACAGAACCAGGGCCAGCAGGGTAATCACGTACCACTGAAAATGCTCACCGGTTCGAAGAATATCCAATGCTGCCTGTGTAGCTTCGGGTCTGTTCATACGTTCTCTCCTTTGAGGTGTCGTTTAATAAATTTCGGCCAATATCATTAAATTCAGTCTGCCTTATTTAAGCTTATTCTGCCAAGAAGTCTAAAACCGAACGGTCTCTTGTCTCATTTTCCTGAAAGATGAGTGTGTAATGATTCGTCTCCTTTATGTCTACATATTTTACATCAGAGATTTCCTGAATCATTCTTTCAACGACTTCCTGGGGAAGTAGAATATCATCCGAGGCAAGCATGCCTTCCGTTGCGCGAAGTATCAGTACGGGACAAGATATTTTTGGGTAGAACGTTGATACGTCAACTTTCCCGAGATTAATGATCTCCTCCTGTATATTTCCGGGCTGGACTCTTGAACGAACCCCCTCATCGAGATCTTCTGTCTCATATCGGAAATAGGTTTCCAAAGCAGAAGACCAGGGTTGAAAAAAAGGGGCTTTTTTTAGGACATCGATATATTCTTCAAATGAAGGAAATACCTGACCCAGACGTTCCAAAGAGGGTCTGATTCCTTCAAAGACTTTAGCCATCTGCTCCTCCGAAAGTTTCCCGCCGCCATCTGCCAAAATAATACTGTCAACCCGATCCGGATGTTTTGCTCCAAAACCGAGCGATATAAAAGCACCCAGAGAATGCCCCATGAGCACGGCCTTCTCCACTTCCAAGCTATCCATCACCGCCAGGATGTCCTGGCAGTGATGGTCAATGGAATATCCTGACGATGGCTTTTCCGAAAATCCTCTGCCGCGAAGGTCCATGGCAAAGATCTTATGATCGGGTGCCAACGCCTCTGCTATTGTATCCCAGCATCGGCAATTGGCGGTAAGACCATGAATACATAGCACTGTTTTCCCTTTTCCTTCCCATGCTGCCAGTTGTATTTCCACCCCGTCACCTTTCGCTTTTTTCATAACCGGCTCAGCCATAATGTTCCTCCTTTGGTTTAGCTTTTGCGAATGGGTATATCGGTAATAAACAGTCTCTACCGTTTTATGGTAATAAAATTTCTATTTTACGAGATGTGCCTGTTTTTCAGAATGATAGAAATGTCGGTATCCAAAATTTAGAACATCCGGCAAGGGAAAAATCTGATATTCAGCATGTCAATGAGCTCTTTGCCACAAAGTGTGGAGTGTTACCCTGACGAAAGTTTCCTTCGTATCATATACTCACGAACAGAACCAATTACCCCTTTCGGGAAAAAAATAACAATAAGGATAAAAAGAACCCCAAAAAGAAGTAACCAGC
>JAFDFT010000582.1 GCA_019309685.1 Deltaproteobacteria bacterium | reverse complement strand
TCCATGTAATGGGGATTCATCCTTCCTGAATTTATCACTTCGAATGGTAGCCCAATGAATACGAAGAATGCTCAAAGGAAACTTGCTGCCCTTGTCAGTGCCGATGTGGTCGGATACAGCCGATTGATGGGCGATAATGAGATGGCAACCATAGAGACCCTCACCGCCTGTCGAGAATTGATGTCCAATTCCATTAAGCAATATCGTGGCCGGCTTGTTGACTCCACAGGAGATAACCTTTTAGCTGAATTTGTTAGTGTGGTTGATGCAATTGAGTGTGCGGTGGACATTCAAAAAAATCTCAAGTCTCAAAACCAAAAATTGCCTGAAAAGCGCCGCATGGCGTTCCGCATTGGCGTCAACCTCGGGGATATTATCCAGGATGGGGACAGCATTTTTGGTGATGGAGTCAATATTGCCGCACGTATGGAGGGTTTGGCCGAGGCAGGTGGCATTTGTATTTCCGGAACGGCTTATGAACATGTGAAAAATAAGTCACATTTTGGATACGAGTCCCTGGGAAAACAAAAAGTCAAGAACATTTCCGACCCGGTTCGAGCCTATCGCGTTTTGACACGACCTGAAGATGCCGGAACTCTGAAATATAAAGTCAAAAGGCCCGAAACATCGGCGGCGGGTACGTCTGGTGACCATTGCCGTTGTGGTCGCGGTCATCGTCGGTATGGTGTCTTGGAAACATCAGATGGACAAAAAAGGTCAGAAACCTCCCATTGTCAGGCTTCTTGAAAAACACAGGGCACTTAAACTTCCCGATAAACCTTCCATCGCTGTTTTACCCTTTACCAATATGAGTGATGATATCGAGCAGGATTATTTCAGCGACGGCATGACTGAGGATCTGATCACCGACCTTTCACAGATCTCCGGATTGTTTGTCATCTCTCGAAACTCGGTATTTACCTATAAGGGCAAGGCGGTGAAGATTGAACAAGTGGCCAAGGATTTGGGCGTGCGATATGTGCTGGAAGGAAGTGTGCGGAGGGTCGGTGGTCAGGTCCGAATTACAGCACAGCTTATTGATGCCAAAACGGGTCATCATGTCTGGGCGGAGCGGTATGACCGTGATATGAAAGATATTTTCGCCTTGCAGGATGAAGTTACAGGGAAAATTGTTGAAGCCTTAGCGGTGAACCTTGTAGCGGATGAACACGCACGCCTAACAAAAAAAGGTACGGACAATCTTGGTGCTTACGATCTCGTATTGAGAGGTTCTGCCCATTTAAAGCGTTATACCAAGGAAAGCAATGAACTCGCACGGGAGATGTTTGAGCGGGCTGTCCAGCTTGACCCGAATTATACGGAAGCCTATGCGGGACTGGTATGGATCCGATTGATGGCCTGGATGCATGGATGGAGTCATGATCCGAAACTACTTGATGATGCATTAGAGCTTGGGGAAAAGGCGGTCAGCTTAGATGAATCTTCTCCTCAAGGACATGTCATACTGGGTAATGTGTACTTGTGGAAGAAACGGCACGAGGAAGCTATTACAGAGTTTGAGAAAGCCGTGTCTCTCAATCCAAATGATGCGGATGCGCTTTCATCGCTGGGAGGGGCCCTGGTCTTTTCCGGTTTGCCGGAAAAAGCGCTTGGATATATAGAGAAGGCCATTCGCTTAAACCCAAACTATCCAGAACACTATATATTTACCTTAGGTCATGCCTTTTTCGAGCTTAAAATGTATGAGGAAGCCGTGGAAGCTTTGCAAAAGTCTATCATTAAGAACCCAAGTTTCATGCCCGCCCACTATGTACTTGCTGCATGTTACGGTCATTTGGGTAAACAAGAATTTGCTCGGGCTAAGGCAGAAGAAGTCAAGAGGATGATTCCCGGGTTTTCTTTAAAAGAGGCTTCTGAAATAATGCCAATGAAAAATGAAGATGATTTTGAGCATTTTGCCGAAGGATTAAGAAAAGCCGGGCTTCATTAATAATTTATAAACAAGTTAAAATAATTTATGGTTCAAATTCGTTTACAGGCTTTGAACCATAAATATTTTTGGGGGTATTATACTATGGAAAGAGCAATGTTGTGGTTTAAGTGCGCGGCCATGCATGATCCTGTCCGGCCGGTGATAAAGAAACAGGCTGTGATAGGCTGGGAAGCAAAGAACCGCCAGGTAGATCTGGTGATAGAGGGTCCCTTAAAGGGAGATGAACTGCTAAAAAGGATGAATGGCTGGTTTACGGCTGATGTATATAAGGCAGTTGAAATCTTTAAACTATATGGCAAGCTTAAGGTTCTGGATGATTCTGACCTGGTAGTGGAAACTAAAGACATGGCGCAAATGGAATCTTTGTCAAAGAATCTGGCCGAAGTCTTTAAGGAAGAGGCCTGGATTGAGCATATGCCCCGTAAGAGGCTTGCCTGATACCGGAAATACAAATGATAAACGGATAATAAATCCAAAGAGGTGTCTATGGATGTATTTGAGATAATGAAACAGAGGAAAAGTATCAGGAAATACCTTGATAAACCCGTGCCCCGCGCTGATATTGAAGATCTGATCAGGTGTGCTGGGTCTCCCCCTTCCGCCATTAATCTGCAGCCCTGGGAATATGTTGTGACATATGGTGAAGAAAAGGACCGGCTGATCCGCCGTCTGAAAAAGGTTCACGCAATGAAAAACGTATCCTGCGGGCCTGGAACCTCAACCCCTCTGCCGGAAAAAATTGCTGATCGAAGCCGTCGGGCATTAAAAGTCATGGAACCTCAGATTGCAAAACTGAACGTGCCGTTTAACCAATTTATTGAGGAAGGAAGTTGTTCTTTTTACGGCGCCCCTGTTGTGATTATTGTTTTAATGGATAAAGTCTTTCCGAAATTACGATATCTGGATGTGGGATTGTCTGTCTCATATCTCTTGCTTGCTGCCGAAGCA
>JAFDFT010000127.1 GCA_019309685.1 Deltaproteobacteria bacterium | reverse complement strand
AAAGAGGTGTTGATCAAAGATCCCATATGCTACATCTTTACTTCCGGAACGACGGGCCTGCCCAAGGCGGCGTATCTCGGCAACCGGCGATGGGTCGGTTCTCAATATGGTTTCGGCAAATTGATAATGAACTTGACACCTGATGATGTATTATACTGCACTCTGCCCTTGTTCCATACCACTGCCTTTTGTGTGGGATGGCCGACGGCGGCGGCCAACGGGTCGGCAATGGCCATCCGGCGTAAATTTTCGGTCAGCAATTTCTGGAAGGACGTGGAAAAATTTAATGCAACGGCAGTCGTGTATATTGGCGAACTCTGCCGCTACCTGTTGAACCAGCCGCCCAGCCCCAATGATAAGAAAAATCCGATGAAGAAGATGGTTGGAAACGGGCTGCGCCCCGATATCTGGAATGAGTTCAAAACCCGCTTCGGCATTGAACAGATCGCCGAATTGTACGGTGCAACCGAATTCGGATTCGCCTTTACCAATTTTTTCAACATAGACAATACTATTGGAATGTGTCTGACGCCGTTTGAAATAGTCAAGTACGATATCGACTTGGAACAGCCGATTCTGGATGAAAACGGGTTCATGCAGAAAATTGAAAAGGGCGGAACCGGTCTTTTGCTGGCAGAGATTTCCGATAAAACCCCGTTCCATGGTTATACGAATAAAGAAGCCACAGAAAGCAAGATTCGGCGAGACGTATTCGAAAAAGGCGATATCTGGCTGGACACGGGCGATCTGATTCGAGATCAGGGTTACAAACATATTCAATTCGCCGATCGACTGGGGGACACATTCCGCTGGAAGGGCGAAAACGTATCCACCACTGAAGTAGAAGAAATCATCAGCTCGATCCCAGAGGTTTCACAAACAGCCGCCTTTGGCGTGTCCATACCCGGTACCGACGGCAAGGCCGGGATGGCGGCCATTATTCCCTTTGATTCGGCAGCGGATTTCGATTTAAAAGCCCTGGCCGTCGCTCTGGTGAGGTCCTTACCATCTTATGCAGTGCCCAAATTCATTCGCCTGAAAAAGGAATTCGAAAACACGCCGACCTTCAAAGTCAAGAAATCTGTTCTGCGTACCGAAGGATTTGATCCCGGGCAGATTAAGGATCCGTTGTACGCCATGCTGCCCGGTGAGAGTGAATACCTCCCCCTGACACCGGAACTCTACAAGGAGATCGAAAGCGGGAAGTACCGATTTTAAAAAGCGTTGAATGAAACGCTTGGAAGATATCTTTTGGTCTATGGCCCTGTTGGGGAAATCGCAGAAGTTTGGAGCTTTAATTGATTATAAAAATACTTTTTTAATCAATAATCAGGCACCTCTCTGTTCCTCTACCGCCGTTTCTCCTTGCCACCGATTCCCCGTTTCGCCCCTTTCATCCTCTGCAGTAAAAAGATCCGCGTCTACCCTGTTAAATTCCCGAAGATAGCTGCGATGCAGTATTTAACAGAGTAAATCCGTGTCCTGCTTTAACAGGCTCTGTCCGTGTCTGTGCGTGTGTGTCTGTGGCTAAACTCTTCGTTTCCCCTTGTCTCCGGTTTATCTTTTCCCCGTTTCCTCTCTTATCGTCTTTTGCGATAAAAAATCTGTGACAAATGGATCAAATACAGTTAAAGTAACATTATGGATATTAGCGAAGATTTTGAAAAATACTGGAAAGAGCTTGTTCAATTCGATGGTCATATGGGTATGGATTTAAAAGTCCATGCGCCAGGAAATCTGACGTATACCATGGAAATAAAGAAGCAGCACCTGACATCACCGGACGCGGCGCATGGGGGTGTTATTTCTGCAATGATGGACGCGGTGCTGGGAGTAACGTCTCTTTCGTGGGCCGTTTCTAAAGGAAATCTGTGCGCGACCGTTGAATTTAAGATTAACTTCCTCTCACCTGCCAGGCCCGGTGACATTTTAGAAGGCACAGGGGAAATAGACTTCACCGGATCAAAACTGATTGTCACCAACGGGCGGGTTATTGAAAAAAAGAGCCAAAGACTTGTGGCAAAAGGTATTGGAACGTTTTCCCAGTACCCGATCTCCCGCAAAGCCGATCATTTAAGAGGCACTGAGCCGGAGAATGGATAAATTATATTTCTAGTATGGGCCTTGTCTCCGTTTCCCCGTTTCATTCTCTTTGTCCTCTGCGGTAAAAATATCCGTGCCCGCCCTGTTAAATTCCCGAAGGGAGTTATGATGCAGCATTTAACAGGGTAAATCCGTTCGAAGCCGTATTTTAATAAAATCCGTATCCCATTCACTACGGCGAATCATTCCTTGACTTATGGCTCCAAATTAGCTTATAATTCCTTTAATTTACAAAATATCGCAATGACCACGAGCTGAAATTGAAACTGAATCTCCTGCACGCACTCAACGCGATACTTAAGCTCCAATTCTCCTTGTTTCCAGCTCTTCGTTTCTATTTCTTAACTTCAGCTCCATGTTCCTTCACTTTCTTTGAAATAACACAAATTTTACTTATCCAAGGAGGAAATGCCATGGCAAAAAATAAGGAAAAAAGTGTTATCGAAGAACTTCTCCAAGTGGCCGGCATCACGATCAATGGCCATAAACCCTATGATATCCAGGTCCACAACGACAACTTTTACAAACGGTGTTTTAGTGACGGGCTTCTGGGCATCGGCGAAGCCTACATGGACGGTTGGTGGGATTGTGTCAAACTGGATCAGCTAGTCGAAAGGGTGTCCCGTGTAAATATCCGTGAAAAAATTGAAAAGAACTGGAAACTGGCATGGGCAATCCTCAAATCCAGGATCTTCAATCTTCAAAAGATCAGCCGCGCCTTTATGGTTGGCGAACAACATTATGACGTGGGGAATGATCTTTACACGGCCATGCTTGATAAAAGAATGCTGTACACGTGCGGGTACTGGAAAAACGCCGACAATCTTGATGATTCCCAGGAAGCCAAGTTAGAACTGGTATGTAAAAAAATCGGCCTTGAGCCGGGAATGACTGTTTTGGAGTATGGATGCGGGTTCGGGTCTTTTGCCAAATACGCTGCAGAAAAATATGGCGCCAAAGTCACCGGGTTAACGGTTTCAAAAGAACAAGCCAAACTTGGATGTGAGATGTGCAAAGGCCTGCCCGTTGAAATCCTGCTTGAAGATTACCGGAAAATCAACGGGAAATTTGACCGGGTCATATCCATCGGCATTATGGAACATGTGGGTTACAAGAATTACCGTACGTACATGAAAAGAACAGACAATGCGCTAAAAGATGATGGAATCGCCTTTATTCACACCATTGGATCCAATAAAAGCAGTACAATCATCAACCCCTGGACCCATAAATATATTTTCCCGAACAGCATGCTTCCTTCCATTTCGCAAATCTCGACCGCAATGGAAGGATTGTTTATCATGGAGGACTGGCATAATTTCGGAGAGGATTACGACAAAACACTTATGGCGTGGAATGATAATTTCGAAAAAGCCTGGCCGGACTTAAAATCCCAATATAACGATCGCTTTTACCGGATGTGGCGGTATTACCTTTTATCCAGCGCCGGAGCATTCCGCGCCAGGGCCATGCAGCTGTGGCAGATCATCATGACCAAGCCCGGCCGGAAGCAGCCTGATTGCCGGATTGCTTAAATGATAGATTCAAAAGTTATAATTGTTGGAGGCGGCCCTGCCGGGTCAACGTGCGCCTGGAAACTGAAGCAAAACAACATCCCGACCCTTATCCTGGATAAAAAAACCTTTCCCCGCAACAAGATCTGTGCAGGCTGGATTACCCAAAAAGTGCTCAAGGACCTGGGTTTGGAAAAAATTGAATACCCACACCAAATGTTAACGTTTTCACGTTTGAATTATCACATCTTCGGCAGAAAAATTCCGGTACGAACCTGCCAGTACGCGATACGGCGTTTTGAGTTTGACCATTGGCTAATAAAAAGATCAGGCGTTCATGTAATCCACCACCCGGTAAGACATATCCGCAAAGAGGATGATGGTTTCATCATTGACAATACATATCGATGTAAATTTCTCGTAGGGGCGGGCGGAACTAATTGCCGGGTCTACGGTACTTTTTTCAGCGGCATAAATCCCAGAAAAAAGAAGTATCTGGTCATTACGATGGAAGAGGAGTTTAAGTACGATTACCACGACCCTGAGTGCCATCTTTGGTTTTTCGACAACAAACTAAAAGGCTATTCATGGTACGTGCCCAAGGGAAATGGCTATTTAAATGTCGGCATAGGCGGTAAGTTGACTGGCCTGAAAGACACCGAAGAGTCGATCTATGATCACTGGGACCGCCTGGTTCAAAAACTGGAAGATCTTTCCCTGGTAAAAAACCGGATGTTTAAGCCCAAAGGGTGCGGGTATTACATACGGGAAAAAGTAAAAGCTGTCCGGATCGGCAACGCATTTATTGTTGGGGATGCCGCGGGCCTTGCCACACTGGACATGGGAGAAGGAATCGGGCCGGCCGTGCAAAGCGGCATTCGGGCTGCTGAGGCGATAATTTCCGGGAAACCATACTCAATAAAATCTATCGGCAGGTACAGCGCCGTTGATATTTTGTTTCCCTGGTTAAAAACCTCTTTTTAAGTTCGTTCAAAAATGAGAAAGAGCCAAGGACAGACGTGACCCCTTTACATGTGTTAGGTTGTTTTTTAAGCATCGAAGAAGCTTGGAGCTTTGATTGATTGAAAAATGCTTTTTCAATCAATACCCAAAACCTCTGTGTCCCCCTGCGGCTTCTGCGGCAAACAATCTGTGGTGATCCGTGCAAATCCGTGTCCCAATTACCCCGTTTCTCCTTGTCCCCTCGTCCTCCGGCTCCCCGGTTCTTGGATTCATATTTACCCCGTCTTATCCTCTGTGCGCCCCTTTTATTCATTAACTGGAATTTGTGTGAATATTGACGTTGTAATTTTATCTATTTAGATTTAATTAATTGCGACAGGTTTTATTATTAATAGGAGAAATTGAAATGTTATTTAAAGATGAGCATGAGCATTCACTTTTACCAAAATGTTTTTTAATGGCAGCTATCATTATTACAAGTCTTATAGCCGGAACCTTAATGTTTATGGATGAAAGCAGTTTGCCTTATTGGTTAAAACCATATGCTATAAATGGTAACTTTGCACGACAGGTTCTCCTGATGTTTTGTATGTTGTTTTATGGCTCAAGATTATTCATCACCGTGTTTGTTTATCTTAAACGCAAAATGGCCTGGAGCGAAATACTCCTTGTTTCGGGTCTGATGTGCTTTGTCATATTTGTTCTTGTTAAGGTTGGCGGGAATAGCGATCAACCCGTGGGTGTTTTGGACTATTTCAGCACATTGTTGTACCTCGTTGGCTCATGGATGAATACATATTCTGAATACACAAGATATATCTGGAAAAAACAGGATAAAAACAAAGGGAGGCTCTACACAAAAGGCTTGTTTAAATATTCAATGCATATAAACTATTTTGGAGATGTTGTTCTTTTTACAGGGTTTGCGCTCATCACCCATAGGCTTTCGCTTTTGTTTATTCCATCGATTATGGCCTTGAATTTTATTTTTATCATCATTCCAAGACTGGATGACTATCTGGCAAAAAAATATTCTGAAGAATTTAAAGAGTACGCCGGAAGGACGAAAAAGTTTATACCGGGAATTTATTAAGTTCATTGAATTTTGGTCATTTTTAAAATAATGGTGTAGAAGACTGCAACGGCTGACACGCCATTAGGAGGATGAGAATGGATAAGAAAGTTAAAATCATTATATTATATAAAATTACATTTCTGGCTATATTCGTTATTGTGTTTGGAAAAACATTTATTGGTAATACCGTAAGCGGCCGTGTTCATTTTCCAAAGGAATATGTGGATAAAACCCTGGTAATGGGAAACGGACAAAAGTTTACAATATTTCGAACCTTAACGGTCAACAGTAAAACCCCGGGCACAGCCGGTTTCGCGGTTTTTAAGGTAAGATTTAAATTCAGTGGACTTAAACCAGAGGACAATAAGCGTCTTTCAATGATACCCGTGCCGTTTCTTGTCGGGATGAAAGGTTTTCGCGCGAAATACTGGATGATTAATGAAGATACCGGTTATTTCCAGGGGGTCTATCAATGGACGTCAAAAGAAATAGCTGAAAACTATCCTGACTCGTTTATATTCCAACTTATGACAAAACGTGCTGCATCCGGAACAGTCTCGTATGAGGTTTTGCCTGATACCGATATATCAGACTATATTAAATATCGGTTTCCAAAATAAAAAAGTAAATTAATGATAATGTTTTTTAAATAAGGATCCAACACATGACCACAAAAGGAGATTCTTAAAATATAATTGTCTTTGATTAACTCGTAAAAAATCCAATTTTACGAGTTAATCATTTTTAATGGATACTATGAACTTATATTCTACCGCCCGTATAAAATCGTTTCTGATCATATTGCTTGTTATTTTACTCCCTGCTGTATCGCATGCTAAACAAAAGACGTATACGATTGAAGGAGTTATTACATTTCCTAAAACGGGAAAAATCTATGTGTATCTTGTAGATGAAGAAGTATTCAAAAAGCCCCTCACAGGCATCCAAACTATTATGATCGAACCAAATGAAAAAGAAAAAGGGAATAAAATAGTTCGATTCTCTTTTAAAGGAGTACAACGCGGTACATATGGAATCCGATGTTTTCAGGATACCAACAAAGATACAAAACTAAACAAGGGCATGTTTGGTCCATCTGAACCGTGGGGAATGTC
>JAFDFT010000126.1 GCA_019309685.1 Deltaproteobacteria bacterium | reverse complement strand
TCGATTCCCATTTCATCAATTTGAACGAGGGTATCTTCAAGAGTGACCAATCCGACATATCTTGGATCTTCATAATAATATTCTCCTGTGCCTCTTGTAGGGCAGTCATCCAGGAAATTTGAGGGCTGTCCTCCCATTCCACCCACAGTTGCTTCATATTTTGTGATGCCTGCCTGAAGCGAAGCAAGAACTGACGCGGATGCCACACGTTTGGTTTCATGAAAGTGAGCGATATGCAGGGAGGTATCGGGTATTTCCTCCAGAATCATTGAGAAATAACGATAGACATCCGGTGCTGAGGCGCTCCCATCATGGTCCGCATGCTCGATATCATGCGCGCCAATTTCTAACCATCGTTTGGTGAATTCAACCGCGTCTTTCATGTCTGTGGCACCGCCAATGGGGCTTCCCCATATTGTGCTTACGGTACCACACATTTTTATGCCGGCGTCCGTACATTTTTCAATACATCTTTGTGCTTCTTCCCAATATTCGGGTAGCGTTGTGCCTGAATTGGCAAAATGGTGCTGTTCCTCCGTGGAAACCATCATCAGCACCCTATCAGGACCGATACCCCGTTTTTTTAGCTCGATGGCAAGGTCTACGGCGCCTTCCCGTATGGTAATGGCTGTGAGGCAGATATCGCCGTAATTAACACCTTTTCGTTCACAGCGGTTTTTAAATCGATCGCTTCTGAGGTTTTCAAACAGGGCTTCTGCATCCTTGAACTGAGGCATTAAAAAAGGGTTCCCGAGATTGGTCACTTCAATATCGCGGCAGCCGGCGAAAATAAGTTCCTCCAGATAAAATTTTTTAGCTTCTGTAGAGATAAATTTTTCTTCATGCTGAAATCCGTCACGGATAGTTATATCTCCAATGGTTACTTTTTTAGGCATCCTTGGAAAAATATTCCAATAATCATGTTCAGTCATTTTGATCTCCTGTTTTGTAAAAAGTTAAAGTGTGCGCGTTAACATCCGATATATCTTGATATTACAATTCGTTGAATCTCTGACGTGCCTTCACCGATATCTAGAAGTTTTTGATCCCTGTAAAATCTTTCTACATTGTAATCCTTCATCAAGCCATATCCGCCATGAATTTGAACCGAGTGATTTACAACGCGCCCCATGACTTCAGAGCAATACAGTTTTGCCATGGCGGCCTCTTTGGCAAATGGTCTGTTATTGTCTCTTAGCCAACAGGCTTTATACATCAAATTTCTTGCACATTCTATTTCAACTGCACAGTCAGCCAGTTTAAATGCTATGGCCTGAAATTTAGAAATTGGCTGTTCGAACTGAACTCGTTCTTTCGCGTATTTCAGTGCCATTTCATAAGCACCCTGAGCCCCGCCAAGCCCCATGGCTCCAATGGAAAGCCTGCCGCCGTCCAGTGTTTGAAGCATCTGATGAAAGCCGTCTCCTCTTTGCCCTAAGATGTTTTTACTTGGCACTCTAACATTATCGAAATAAAGTTCTGCTGTGTTCGAAGCACGCCACATCATCTTTTTATGCATGGGTACTGCCTTAAAACCCGGGGTGCCGTGTTCGACAATAAAACATGTATATTCGGGTTTTCCATTGGGACGTTGGCCTGTGATGGCCTGAACAGTCACTCCCAGAGAAATGTCAGAGGCAGCATTTGTTATAAATATTTTTGATCCATTTATAACCCAGTCATTTCCGTCTACTACTGCCGTAGTCTTGCTTCCACCGGCATCCGAACCGGCGGTGGGTTCAGTCAGGCCAAAACCCCAGAGCGCTTCACCTGTACACAGTTTTGGGAGGTACTTTAATTTTTGATCTTCTGTTCCGAAATAGTATAAGGGCCCAATACCAAGCGAATTCCCAGCAGCAACAGTTGCGGCTTGAGAACCGTCTATCCGGGCGAGTTCTTCTACGGCAACGATATAGGAAAGGTATTCCATTTCCTGGCCTTCATATTTTTCCGAAACGAACATACCGAATAGTCCGATTTCACCCATCTTTTTTGTAAGATCAATGGAGAACTCTTCTTTTTCATCTAAGTCAATTGCTAAAGGAACAATTTCTGATTCTGAAAATTTTCGGACTTCCTTCCGAATCATTTCCTGTTCAGTACTGAGATCAAAATCCATAATACCTCCTAAAAAGGTATAAACGTGACAGAAAAAAATATTAGGCTACACATAATATAAAAAAAGCTTGAAGCACCATAATACTTACCAAAAACAAAAAGAAAATTAAAGCCCCGTGTTCAGCAAGAGCAACGAATCATCGATATTTAGATAATTCTAGAGAAATGAACGAGCGCTCAGTCGGAATAGCAAAATTATATTAAATACAAAAGTAATGTCAAGAGTTTTAATGATAAAATAGTTTGATTCTGTATTATATTAAACCGGTGTTTGTAATTTATATTTAACAATACAAACTATTGGCGGATGAGTTTTTAAGGTAATGAATTATTGTTGTATATTGATTGTGTAATATTTCGTAATTGAGACAGGTTAATAACTTTAGGACATCTTGATATTATAACTTAAATGATTATTTTGATGAGTATAAATTCTCATTCGCCTATTTATTTTTAATTAATTGATTATTTTGTTTAGAAATAATAAAATATTTAAATATTACAGAATCATAACCTAGCAAATACGTTCTTATTATCTAGTCATTAAATCATTAAATCGTTAAACAGGAAAGGAAATAGAATCATGGGCTTTATCAATTTTATTATTTCTGTTGTTGCACTGGTTCTGGCAATTATTGCATTGCAAAGAACAGGCGGAATGAAAAACCTACGTGAGAATGTTGCTGAAATTTTAGGCAAAATGGAACAAAAGATCCGGTCTGAAGGTAAAAAAGAAGAATAATAAAGAAAAGCGTATTCTACAATCAACCCATTGATGGAAGGGTGCGCCTTGCCTGTAAAAATCAAGGAGACAATAATGTATATTACCTTAATAGTAACCTTTTTACTCATTTTGGCGGTTGTCATTCCTGGGATACAAAACAACACACCCGTAACGCTTAAATTCTTCTTTTGGGAAATTGAGGCGACACTTACCGCTTTGATTTTTTACTCTGCATTACTTGGTGCGGCAATCGTTGCGATACTTGTTTTGCCAAAACTGGCGAGAAAGTATCTGGACTTAAGAAATTTAAAAAAGAATCTTTCCGTACTTCAAGAAAAAGCTATTGAGAAGGACATCGATCCTGTTTAAGAATGTTTGTCTGCCTTGAATTATAAAAAACTGTGCTATCTAATTACATAAATAAAAGATTCATTATATGCTCTATCAAATAATATTGTTGGTAGTACTATTAATTCTTTCCGGCTTTTTTTCCTCTGCAGAAACATCGCTTTTTTCAATTAGTAGAACAAAAGCAAGGCACTTTGCAAAGAATGAGGGCAAATCATTCGTGCTTATTAAAAGAATGAAGGAAGACCCTCACCGACTGCTAACAACCATTCTTATCGGAAATAATGTTGTAAATATTGCCGCGTCAGCGATTGCGGCTTCAATAACCATAAGCTATTTTACCAGTTACGCAGTTGGTATAGCGACGCTTATAATGACTTTTTTAATTCTGGTTTTTGGTGAAGTATTCCCAAAGTCCATTGCTACGCGAAATAATGTGTTAATTGCAAGATTTGTTATATATCCTGTTTACTGGTTATCCATTCTCTTTATTCCGCTCATATTTTTCTTAAACTTTATTCCCAAATTGACAGGTAAAATTAAAGGCTCCCCCAAGGTTACAGAAGCAGAGCTTATGACATTTGTTGAAGCGGTAGAAGAAGAAGGAGAGATCAAGGGTGAGGAAAGGGAGCTGATCAACAAAATATTTGAATTTGATGATACCAGCGCTTCGGAAATCATGACGCCCCGGGCCGATATGTTTGTGATCGCTGCTGATGAAAAAGTTGATCTTAAAAAAATCCTGGCTACGGGTTATACTCGGATACCTGTTATTGAAAATAACATCGACAACATTGTCGGTATCGTAAACATTAAAGACCTTTTCATGCACCAGGCCATATCAAATTCAGAGGTTGATATTCGAAAAATAACGCGAAAACCATATTTTGTTCCTGAAAATAAAAAACTGGATAAACTCCTGCAGCAATTCAAAAAACGAAAAGATCATATGGCTATAGTGGTAGATGAGTATGGCGGAGTATCCGGCTTGATAACGCTCGAAGATTCCCTTGAAGAGATAGTGGGTGAGATAGAGGATGAAACTGACAAAGAAGAGCCCAATATCGTTAAGCTTAAAAAAAGAGAATGGCTCGTTTTAGGAAAATCAGATATTGACGAGGTGAACGCGGCAGTTGGAATGAATATTCCAGAGTCAAATGAATATGGCACTTTTTCCGGTTACATCCTGAACCGCATAGGAATGATTCCTGAGGAAAAAGAGGAAATCGATGTAGACCCGTTTATTGTGATTGTTGAGGAAAGAAAGGGGAATAGAATACAGAAATATATGATCCGTCGGAAATAGCGCCCGGTTTTTCGGAAGACCTTTTGTATTTAAGCTGTTTGGGTAAAATAGTCATGGTTCATTTTCCACAGCATTTTTTATGCTTTTCCCCGCTTCCGCACGGGCAAGGATTATTCCGGCCCACCTTTTTATCCGATTTTACCGGTTTTGGCGTATTTAATAATATTTCTAAATCGTTAACATCTTCCTCTTTTTTAGCATCCACTTCAATTGCATAATACCATTTATTTTTCTTAAAGATAGATTCTACTTCTTTCTGTCTTGTTTTTGTTTTGACCCTAACTGCAGCAGGCCTCTTCTCAGTGCCTAATTTCGTCGGCCTTTTTCCATCAAATATTTTATCCATTTCATCACCTATAATTAATCAAATCTGCTTTATGATAATATTTTAAAAATTATATAGCATATTATAATTTGAATGGAAACAATTGGATGTATTCAATAACTTCAGTAAATAGTGAAAAAGGATAGCATACAAAAAATGAAATTTATTCTTCTATAAGTTACCAAAGGTAATGGTTGGGAAGCCGCAAATGGGGGACTTTAAAGCCCCCATTTCAAACTTACCCTGGTTAAACGGGTTTTAAATAATTCTGTAGAACTAAAGTGCATTAATAAAAAGATTCGCAATAAATGTTCTGGTTATACGATTATCTTTTTCATCTAATTCGTCAATCGTATTTTCCGGATCTATTTCGATATAAATGGTATGGGTGCCGACAGGCAAAATACATGTAAACTCAATCCGTTTAGGTGCGCCTTCTGAAATATAAGCGAACATTTTATCATAAAATACCTTCCCGTCGACGATTCCCGCTCTAACGCGAACATTTTTTATACTGGAATTTTCAACGAACAGGCTTGCTGAATAGTCATACTCTTTGAATGCAATAATATTGTAAGTACCTTTTCGAGAGTGAACGTTAATAGAACCAAAACACAAATTAGGCAGTTTTCTTTGAGCATATATATGGTTCGAACCGCTGGAATCATTAATAGTTATGATATCAGGAGTTATTAGCTGACCAGAAAAGGCAGCTTGAGAAGACAGTATTCCCAAAGCAAAAACAGATATCAAAAAAAGACTTTGTTTAAATTGCTTTTTCATTTCACATCTCCTTTTTTGCTTTTGATGTTAGTTCTTTAAAAAGAGCTCAAAGAGAATTTATAGGTAACAGGCAGCATTTTCTCTATGAATTAACTTACGTTAAATCACGTCAAAGCACACACTTCTTTAATCTGAACGTATAAACCTCTGTTTTCTTTGATCTGCCAATTAAAGAAGAGTAGAAACATTCCAAAACTACTCATTCGATTTAATCATGGTGAGCAGCATTTTAAAACTATCGATCGCTGTCAGGGCATGCGGTTCATTGGCAGGCATAATGATCATTTCCCCCTTTGTTAATTGATGAGGCTTGCCGGATATTTTTATTTCAGCCATACCATCAAGTACCTGAACCATCGCATCATATGGGGCTTTATGTTCACTCAGTCCCTGTCCTTTATAAAAAGCAAATAGAGTAACGGTACCTGTTTTTTTATTTATAATGGTTTTGCTGACGACTGATCCTTCTTGATAATCCGCCATATCTGCCAGGGCATATGATTCTGTTTCGCTTGTCATTTCCATACTCCTGATTTTGCTGGTTAATATTAATCCTACTAATACATTTTAATAATACCTTAAATATAGACATTGTTGAAAATAATCCAAGTAAAACGCAGCATATTTATAAAAAAATTAAAAACGGATAGAGATGTGTTGTTTTCAGGTGAGATGATGGGGGGTTGTGAGAATGACCCGTTTTATTGAGCGTATTGTTTGCGAGAAACATTTTTATATAAGCGGTTTTTCGAATGTTAATCACTCGCCTGGGTAGAATGCTTTTCTCGAGGGATTTATTCATCTTCTTTTAGACATCGGCCCCGCTCGCAGCAGGACTGAAGGGCTAGATTAATCAATCTCCGTAAACTTTGATTGCGAAGCGCTGCAAACAGGGCATTTTTCAGGCGGATTATCATAAACAGTATTGCCACAAACTTCACATACATATATCTTTTTTTCAGGCAGATCTTTTCCGGCTTTTACGGATTCAAGTGCCTCATTATAAAGGCTATGATGTATTTCTTCTACTGCAAGGGCGAATCTAAAAGAAAGCTCCGCTGGCTTATTCCCTTCTTCCTGAGCTTCTTTTAAGAAAGGTGGATACATATTTTCAAACTCATGGCTTTCACCTTCAACTGCTGATACTAAATTTTCTTCAGTCGATTTG
>JAFDFT010000581.1 GCA_019309685.1 Deltaproteobacteria bacterium | reverse complement strand
GTCGTGAAGGACAACGGTGTCTTTTGTGGGATTGTAAAAGATCTCGGTGTCGTCATATCCGGCCTTCTTGAGATCGATGTTAAGACCCATATAAACACCAAAAAGCGAATTGGCGGGTTTAAGATCCTTCAGTTTTTGAATGTATGCATCCGGAAAATGTTCTTCTCCAATCAGCTTGTTGGTTAATTGGTACGGATCCGTATTGGCAACTACATAACGGGCAGTATAGGTATCTCCGGACGCTGTCTTCACGCCCCTGGCGATCCCGTTTTCCATTATTATTTTTGTTACCAGTGTATCGGTCTTTACCTCTCCGCCCAGCTCTTTTATTCTTTCCGCGTATGCGTTTGATAATTCCTGAGAAGTGCCTTTGAAGTGCCAGATGCCGTCTGTCATAAACACCTCGGTTGCCGCCAGGTATATAAGTGCTGCCTGGTCCGGTACGGGTGCGCCGTAGTATACCCAAAGTTGTGAAACAACCGCTTTGATATCTTCATTTTTAAAACAATGGTCAAGAAGTTCCTGAACCGTCTTGCCGCTCCATTTAAAAAATGTCCGCTGCCGTAACGGTACAAGCGCCTTCGTTGCAATCGCTTTCAGGCCTTTATATCTGAACAGGTCTTTGATTGATAAAATTTCTTCAAATACAGTGGAGCATAACATTTGAAATTCATCGATTCCTTCAGACTCCTCCGGCCATTTTTCCTTTAAAACCCGCTTAAAACCTTCCCAGTTATTGGGCAGCGTAATATCAACGCCCGGAAAGATAGAACGGTAGAAGTGGGGGAGTTCGATAAATTCAACCCTCTTGTCTACACCGGCAGCCTTTAGCAGCTGGTAAAGCCCGCGATCCTTTTTACCCGGACCGCCGCCAGCCATTTCGTGGAGGCTGGCTTCAAATGTGAAATCACCTCTTTCAAAGCGGGTAGCACATCCGCCCACCTTGTCGTGCTGTTCAAGCAGAAGTACTTTAAAATTGTTTACCGCCAGGTGAGTGGCCGCGGAAAGTCCTCCCATGCCACCGCCGATAATAATAACATCATAATCCGCCTTGTGCGTGATGGGGGCATCTTTACCGCACCCTTGCCAGAAAACAAAAGCACATACACTACAAATCAGAATGATGGTTGAAAATATGGCACTCTTTCTTTTCATTACATGCTCCTTTTGTTGAGAGGTAAGCGATTTGGTTAAAATATTGTGAAACATTTAAATTACCCTTTTAATGCAAATGGGCCGTTTCCCGCAAGAAAATACTTTACCCAGTCAAATCCCAGCTTCATCATTTCAACATCAGAATCTTTGCATTGCTCAATGCGGTCGGGCGATAGTTCGAACCGGGAGAGAAATGTGCTTTCAAAAACAAAAGATCTCATCTTATCTACATTAAAACAGGCCATAAATACCATCTTCAGGGTTTTGCCCTCGGTTCCTTCCTGCCCCCAGGGATTTTTTCTGAAAATCGTATCGATTTCAACCCATAAATCATTCATTTGATTATACATATGTATATTCTGGTCATCTTCCCACTGCTTTGCGGTCCACTCCCTGGATTCCCCATGTCCTTGGCAGTAGGAATGGGTTGCAATAAAATAACAGGCTAATTTATTGTTTTCATATTCATTTCTTGCTACAGCCCGTTCCAGCGGATAAGCCCTGCATGAAAACGGCCGATTTTCGTATACGTCACAGCCACTTAAAGATAAAAACGGGCAGGCTTTGTCTTCGTTTTCAGACATTCGAAGCATGAGGCTTGGGAAATATGGATTGTCCCTGAAGGCTGAAATGGTCTTATGCTTAAGTAATTCGTCAGAAGAGATGCCCAATCGGTTTTTTAATCGTATGATATCATACGGATAAAGATACATATCCGCATTTTTGCAGCATTGGGTGAAGCAGGATAACTCTTTGTGACATTGGAATGTGAACGTATCGTTATCAAACAACTGTTTTCTTTTAAGCGGTTCGTTTAAGGGGGAGGCCTTTTCCATAATTATAAAATTCGGTTCTTCTCCAATTTAGTTGGAGAAGAGGGTTCTAGGATTCAAGGGGCCAAGGGTTCAAGCATCTGTTTTTAATGATTTTATCGATGGCTTAAATATTCTTTCAATCTTTTCAATCTCTCCAATTTCATTTTGATATCCCTTATAGGCTTTTAAGTCTATATATCCAAGATGTTAAGGTGATAATGGCAATGTCTATCGCTCACACATAAAGCCATAGCCTGTATATCGATACCATTTACTATCGACCTATCCCTCTGCCTTATCTTTCCGTAGTGTTATAAGAAATATGCAAGAC
>JAFDFT010000580.1 GCA_019309685.1 Deltaproteobacteria bacterium | reverse complement strand
AAAAACCTGATATATTAACCACAGGATTGCCCTTATGTCAACAGGCAAATAGTGAAGAACCTTTATTGAAAATTAAGAATCTTTTATCTTGTTTTTTCAACGCCCAATAAGGTCATAATGGTTCAACTATTTGATTTATCAGATTTATTTAATAACGGACTTATAAATCGCTTAAACTATTCCTAAACATTAAACGATAAAAAACTCTAATACATCAGGGCCAAACAGATTCTAATTAAATGAAAATATACAAAATTTATAATTTTAGAGAAGCAAAAGTTTAGTCTATAGTAATTATTTCTGTCCATGGCTGCATGAATATGGTATTTTTTAATTATAATTCTGTGAACAGTAATAATATTAACTGCTCTTTTTGTGATGTTAAAGAATTAGCCTGGCGTCTCAGCTAAATTTAACAAACAACTAGATTAAAACATATCAGTATTAATTTAGGGGGTTTTTATGAATCAGGATGAAACCAAGATATCACGACGAACCTTGATAAAGAGATCAATTATAGCAGGTGCTGGCATTGCAGGTGCTTCGCTTATTGGTAAAGCCTGTTATTCCTTATTGAAAAAAAACAAGATAGAAGATCTTTATGGTGTCTATCCTTCTGAATCGAGCCTTAAACCGCTCACCTTGGCTAATCGTAATGCACCAAAACCCAATATAATCCTTATCTACTGTGATGACCTTGGCTATGGAGACGTAAGCTGTTATGGCAGCCAGGCGATTCGAACACCAAACATTGACGCGCTTGCAACAGATGGCATGCGCTTCACCGGTTTCTATGCCTGCAATGCTATATGTGCTCCTTCACGTGCTGGGCTCCTTACAGGAAGATATCCTTTTAGAACCGGTATAATCGGCAATCCGTACCCTAAAGATGAATCATTGGGCCCAAAAATGATACGCCGCGCTGCTATGGGACTTAAGGCGTTGGGTGTGCTCGATTTGCGTGAGCAATATGTGGCAAATGGCATTGCTTCACAAGAAATAACAATGGCAGAGGCACTCAAAGTCGCAGGCTACCGTACAGGTATGATTGGCAAGTGGCACCTGGGTGATTACAGCAGGTCTCCTGAGTTTAATCCACGCCGTCATGGATTTGATCATTACTTTGGGGTTCCCCACAGTAATGATATGTCGCCATGCCCATTATATAGAAATGAAGAACAGGTGGAACCAGATATTAGTTTCCGTAGTGAAAATGAAGCTTATCAGGCGCGGCTTACATACCTATATACAGAGGAGGCAAAACAGTTTATACAGCGGTCTGATGATAATCCATTTTTCCTCTATTTTGCGCATACCTTTCCTCATCAGCCTCTGCACGCTTCTGAGAAATTTGCCGGTAAATCTAAAGCTGGTAAATTTGGCGACACTGTTGAAGAAATCGACTGGAGCGTGGGTGAACTTGTTCGGCTGCTTAAAGAGAAAAATCTGGAAAGAAATACTATGATTGTTTTTACCAGCGACAATGGGCCCTGGTTTGAAGGCAGAACTGTGTTTCGAGGCCGTAAGGGGCAGAGCTATGAGGGCGGCTTTCGTGTGCCATTCATTGCTAAATGGCCCGGTAAAATCCCAAGGGGCCGTACTGTAACAAGCCCAGTTATGAACATAGATCTTTTTCCAACTTTTTTACATTTAGCCGGAGTTAAACCTCCGATAGACAGGGTTGTTGATGGAAAGAATATTTTTAGTCTACTCACAGGAAATAGGGCCGAATCGCCCCATGAAGCGCTGTACTTTTACCATTATGACACTCTTGCCGGTATCAGGGTTAATAACTGGAAATATTATAATAAAATAAACCGATACGTATGGCCGATCCCGCTTGATTCAGCATCCGCCCCAGATAAATTAGCACCAATCCTGGGGAACCGCTGGCCCCTGCTCTATAACCTGGCTCTGGATCGTGAAGAGAGTTATAATGTTATAGATTCTCATCCGCGGGTAGCAAGGCGGCTTGCTGCTATGATGAAAAATTGGGAGACCGCCGCAAATGGTAATCCCAGAGGTTTCCTATTGCCGTAAACATATCGAAAGCAAAGTAATGGTTAAGAGTTTATAGTAATTTTTAAGAGTCTGGTATGATGAACTCCGATGGAAATAATGACGTAATATGAAGTCTAATGAATAAATGATGAATGGAAACAAATTTATCGCTTATCATCCATCGTTTTACAAGAAGTCATCCTTATGAACCAAACAGAAAGACAACAATATCTCACCACTGAATTTTTCAAACGTTTTGGCCAGCTGCCCACGTTATTTATCCGCGCGCCCGGGCGTGTG
>JAFDFT010000579.1 GCA_019309685.1 Deltaproteobacteria bacterium | reverse complement strand
AGGAATAAATTGAGTTTCAAATTCACAAATAGGATATTTTCTTGGAAAACAAGGCCGCACAAGGTTTTACGACGAGACGTACATACGGTACGTCGCAGGTGAAAACCCGCGGAGAACGCAGTTTTTCGAGAAAATAGCTATTTGTGGACGGAAACTTACCAATGACCTTCAACATTGGCTTGATCCGTTTGTTTTAATTCACCGTTTTTAAACTTTTCTACCGCATCAATCACCCGTCCACTTATACCTGTAATCACCTTAATGTTGGCTGCCTGTAATATTCTAAACGCCTTAGGTCCGCAATTTCCTGTAACAAGCGTGTCAACCTTCTTATCAGCAATCGTCTGCCCCGCCTGTATCCCCGCTCCCTGAGGTAAATTAATATTCTGACTATTCTCCACTGTTTCAAATTCCATGGTTTCAGGATCAACAATAAGGAAATATGCAGCCCTTCCAAATCTGGGGTCCATTTCTGATGTTAATTCTTTTCCTGTTGATGTAACAGCAATTTTCATTTGTAAGTCCCTCCTTTTCACTGAATTCCTATTCCATTTTTTTAATCAGCCCGAATGCGCCAAATATCCACATCATTACATGACGGACATTGTTCAGGTCGCCCTATCCCAAAGGGCTCATCCCATTTATGATCGCATGTGCGGCAATTAAACCTGCGGCTATCATCAACCACATTGAAGTTTCCGCCTTCTATCATAATGGCTTTTCCGTTTATCATGGCATCAGCAATGATTTTCCGGGCGTTCTGGACGATCCGTCCGAATGTTGCTCTTGATACCCCCATCTCTTTGCCTGCCTCTTCATGGGACATACCAAGAAAATCCGCGAGACGCATCGCTTCTCTTTCATCCACAGTCAGGGATACTTCTTCAAGATCAAACATCGGAATCCCTCTTGGTTTGAAATAGTTAACATCCGGATTGTATTTAACAATTCGATTTTTTTTATTGCGTCCCATAACAATTCCATCCTAGTTTTTTGAGCATATACTCAAAATAATCATAACCAAATACATTGTCAAGCCTCATTTTAATTTTTTTTTGAAAAAATCAATTTTAAAATTCTTCCTCTAAAGTTTAAATGCCATGGATTATTTTGGGCATATGACCAAAATAATCCTTGACACATTATGAAATGGTCATTATATTTTGAGCGTACGACCATTAATAAACTTTATAAACAATCTTAGTAGAAAAATATTGAATCAACAATATGCCGAGACCCAAAAAATTACGATTTGTATCCGCTTACCCGAGAATTCAGGCGTTTGTACCAAAAGGGGTACCGCATACCGGAGAGATTTCCCTCTCTGTTGAAGAACTCGAAGCCATTCGATTGAGTGACTTTGAAAAACTGGATCAGGAAACTGCGGCAGATATCATGGATGTATCCCGCCAGACATATGGACGGATTTTATCAAATGCCAGAAGTATTATCGGTAATGCCCTTATAACCGGCAAGGTGCTGAAAATAGGCGGTGGGAACTATGAAATTCGGGGCAGAAGAAGACATCAAAGAAGAAGAGGCGGCAGAATATCTTGAATTACATAAAATAACTTTTTTAAGGAGGTGATGACGATGCCAAGAGGTGATAGAACAGGACCGAACGGACAGGGCCCCAGATCAGGAAAAGGCCTTGGGAAATGCGGTTCAAAAAGAAACATTGTACCTGCACCAAATTTGGAAAATATTGCGCAGGACGGAAATAGAGGTAACAGACAAAACGCAAACAACCGTTCCGGCAGGGGGCAGGGGCTTGGACAGGGTTCAGGTAGAGGAAACAGCCAAAATTAAATCATTGGGTTTATATAAACATCGTAAAAGGAGGTGATCATTATGCCAGGATTTGATCGAAGTGGGCCCATGGGTGCCGGCCCAATGACAGGCGGCGCAAGGGGCTTGTGCAATCCGGGAAACGCTGGATATCCACGGCAATTTTCAAGAGGAGGGTTTCTTGGTCGCGGATTTAGGCGTGGTTATGGAATGGCTGGCATGGGACGTGGCGCAGGGAGAGGTTTTGATTTCTATCCTGAAGAATATGCTTCTGGACCAGCTACAAAAGAAGATGAGTTGAAATGGTTATCCGATCAGTCAAACTCTCTAAAAGCCACATTGGACAGAATCAACAATCAGATAGATGAACTGAAAAAAGAATCTATGGAATAAGTTTTAATATATTCCATATATTCCATAAAAGTTACAGTTCTAACGAAACAATAAAAAGAACGACTCATATGATAAGACCTTTGAAAAATGGTTCCCGCAATACCCGGGGTTTAGATTTGACT
>JAFDFT010000578.1 GCA_019309685.1 Deltaproteobacteria bacterium | reverse complement strand
AGAAAGAGTAAAGTTAAGTGAAAACAAAAGCTATTAAATCCAAGAAATATATTCTTCTGAACATCCGTACTGAAATATTGATTGTTTTAAGTATTGTGGTTCTTATACTTTCTATTTACATACAAGTTAGAGGCCATAATTTTATCATATTTGATGATAATGTATATGTCACTGAAAATCTTCAAGTCCAATCTGGAATCAGCTTAGACTCGCTTAGCTGGGCATTTGGTTTAAAAGAGAACACGCCCATGTACTGGCATCCATTGACATGGATATCGCACATGCTCGATGTCCAAATTTATGGATTACACCCGGGTATGCACCATATCGTTAATCTCATACTCCATCTATTAAACAGTGTAATGCTGTTTTATGTGTTGAAAAGGATGACAGGTGAAATTTGGAAAAGCGCTATAGTTGCGTTGCTTTTCGCAGCTCATCCTTTAAATGTTGAATCCGTCGCATGGATAGCTGCGCGCAAGAATGTGCTGAGCACATTGTTTTGGATGCTAACGATACTCTTTTATGTCCGATATACCGAAAGGCCTGATCTAAAAAAGTATGTGTTGACACTAATGGTATTTTCGCTTGGTTTACTGGCAAAACCGATGTTGATGACCATACCGTTTGTTTTACTTTTACTCGATTTCTGGCCGATAAAAAGGCTTCAGATTAGAAATGTTTGCGCTGAGAAAAATGAAAAGCCAAAACCCATCGGAAAAAGAGAAAAAAGTAAAGTGGTGTCATTACCGTTTATTATTCTTGAGAAAATCCCGTTTATTCTAATTGCCTTAATAGTGACTTCTATCGCGGCATTATCCATGCAGCAATCAAATATTTATATATCTTTTGAGTCAGTTCCGCTAAAACTGAGAGTTGAAAATGCTTTGGTTTCGTATATTATTTATATTTTCAGAATGATATGGCCCGTCAACTTGGCTGTTTTTTATCCTTTTCCTAAAACCATAGCAATTTGGAAAACTATTAGTGCCGGTATTTTACTTGTAAGTGCATCTTGGCTTTCATTTTATTTTTATAGGCGCAAACCTTATCTGTTAGTTGGATGGTTTTGGTTTATTGGGGCCCTTGTACCAGTCATTGGACTTGTCCAGGCAGGCCTCTGGCCGGCTATGGCTGATCGATGGGCGTATGTTCCACTTATTGGCATATTTATTATTCTGTGTTGGATGATGCCTGAAATATTTGGGAAATGGAAGTTCAAAAAGTATTCATTAACAATAATGGCTTTTATCGTAATATCGTTTTTAATGTTTAAAACATGGTCGCAGGTTCAGTATTGGTCAAACAGTATTACGCTATTTGAGTACACTGTAAAAACAACTCAAAACAACAGCGTCGCGCAGAATAACCTTGGATCACTTTATGCCATGCGAGGCAATATTGCTAGAGCGGCTAAACATTTTTTAGAAACTCTCAGAATTGATCCTAAAAATAAATCAGCAGGCAATAATTTAGGAAGAGCTTATTTCATAACTGGAAGAATTGACAATGCAATATTGCAGTATAAGAAAGTCTTGGATATCTATCCGGATGATGTAAACGCTATTAAAAATCTTGCGTTATTGTACAGTAAAAAAGAACAACATGAAATGTCTATTTTAGTGCTCAAGAGATGGGCACAATTACAGATGGATAATCCAGAACCTTGCTATTATATTGCGCAAATGTATGCTGTTATAAATAGAGAAGATGAAGCAAACGTGTGGTTAAAAAAAGCAATTGAAAAGGGTTATAATAACTGGGAGCTAATAAAAAAAGACAAGAGATTTAAGAATATCATAGATAATGAATATTTTAAGCAGAAAATGATAAGCCGATAGAAACCGATTTCCAGTGAATATAAAATATCAAAATTGCATTAGAAAAGATCTCTTTTGTAATACTCGTAAAAATTTATATGGATATTAAGAATAATAAAATTAAGGCACAATTCAACTTTCGAGGTGAATTATTGATTTATATATTCATTGCTATAACCATCTTTGCTGCCTATTGGCATTTACCAAAAAACGATTTTATCAGTTTTGATGACAACCTATATGTTACAGAGAATCTCCATGTTCAGGAAGAATTGACGGCAAAAAAACTGATATGGACGTTTACGACATTTCATGCGTTTAATTGGCATCCATTGACATGGCTTTCCCATATGCTTGATTTCCAATTATTCGGATTAGATCCATCCATGCACCATTTAATAAGTTTGCTATTCCATATCCTCAACAGTCTTTTTCTGTTTTTAGTTTTGAACGAAATGACGAAAAATAAATGGCCATGCGCATTT
>JAFDFT010000125.1 GCA_019309685.1 Deltaproteobacteria bacterium | reverse complement strand
ATTCTTTAAATTGTTCTTTTGTAGGTAATAATATCCCCAATTTTTCCTCTCCTTTTTTGAAGGATTTGCAATTGTAGCAGGTAATGCAATAGCGTCTAAAAACCGGTTAATCCTGACTGGTAAAAGCAGTGATCATAGCTTCCATCAAAGCTGCGTTATCTTTTGGCGGTGAATCTGCTTCAGTTTTACTTCTCATTTTTATAGCGTCTTCAGGGCACCCGGTCGCACACACAGCACACCCAAAACATCTGTTCAGATCAACCTGGGGCACGTCATCATCTCCCATGACCAGTGCTTCTGCGGGGCAGCGGTCAATGCAGGTTTCACAGGCTGTACAGGCATCTTTGTCCCATTGGGGTTCAAATCCTGAGTTAAATACTTTAGCCGGATGGGGTTGTTTTAGGGCAATTTTGACAGCAAAGCAGTGATACTTGTCGCAATTACAGAGGTAACTGACACCATCGGTTACGTTGTGGGTCATGTGGATTAACCCGGCTTCTTCACACTCATCCAGGAGGGTGTAAGCCTCTTCCTTGGTCAGTTTTTTGGCGCCCAGACACTCAACGGTAAATTGTGCGACCCGCCCAAAAGATAAACAGGTTTGCATGGGCATGCCATGGGTATCTTCACCACGTAACAAGGCAGCGTGGCGGCAATAGCAAGCCGCGGCCGCTATTTCTTCATTTTGGTCAATGTAGGTTTTGACCTGATTATAGGTGTGAACCTGATTACCTGACTCTATGGTTTCATCCACTGTAATTACCCGTTGCATAGGATACGGTATCACGATGGGCGATTTGGCTTCCCAGGCATCCTTGTACTCCTTGATCAGTTTGGCCAGTTCCTTGTCCCGGTCGGTGGTGGTTCCGCTCATAAACACAAACTCAAATATCCCAGGCACAAACGGCGCAGCCCGAAATAACCTTAGATCGCCCTTCAAATACGTATTGCAAAGCCCCTTATCCGCCATCTGTTTCAGCGTAACGGCCAGTTCTTCTGAGTCGCGTCCCATGATTTCAGCCAGCTCCGCGGCAGAAAATGTTTTTTGCGGCATGGCGTTGTTGATCTCCGCTTCTTCAGGGGTGAACAGGGCCTTGGCCACAAGATAGAATTCCGGAATATCCATTCCGCCAAAAACCATTCCTCTTGCACTCATAACATCAACCATATCTTTATATGCTTTATCACTCATACTTAATCCTCCGTAATTGTAGGCGACTACAGCCGGTTATTGTCCTGTGCCACGGTCATATACCACTCCATATCGGTATCAAAAGGCTTTTCCTGCCGCTCTGTGCGATGGAGCTTCAAGGTTTCGTTGGGGCATGTCATGGCGCACACACCGCTGCCAATTGCAAAAAGAACCCATACGTACCAGGAATGCGTTGAGGAGGCATAATACAAATATCCTGCGGCAATACCTGTTAAAAGTCCTATGATGTAGTTTCTCATAAAAACCATCCTCATTGTTTTATATTAAAAATTCATGTTATATGTCCGAAAATAGGGCGCCACATTAAGAAATGCTCCAAATTTCTTTTAAGAATTGTATCATCAGGTCGTTCACTTCCTTGGGGCGTTCCTGCTGGACCCAATGACCCGCTCCAGGGATGAGAACCTTTTTCCTCAGATTGGGCATGGTTTTTTCCTGATTATCAATTGCGGGGCCCATCATGGCAACAACACTGTCTTCCTGACCGGCAATGAACAGGGACGGCTGGTGAATTTTTGCGCCGCTGAGAAAGGGTGTCAATTCCCAATTTCGATCAAAATTACGGTACCAGTTGACAGCTTCTCTGTAACCTGTTCGCTCGAATTCCTGGGTAAAGAAATCAATATCTTCTTCAGTCAACCAGGCGGGCAGCACTTCCGGCATATAAGCGGTGTCCGTGAATTTTTCTCCCTTGTTGAACAAAAATCGCCAGCGCTTTTCCGGTAGGGCATCTCCCGAGAGAGAATATAGGGTCCTCGTCACGGTTTCCCGGACATTGGCTTCCAATTCCTTTTCCACTTTTCCCGGTTCCTGGAAATAGACGATGTAGAACTCGTTATTTCCGGCCATCTTTTTCATACCTTCGATGGGACTGGTATTTCCCCAGCTTCGTGGTGAATAGGGAACACTCATCAGCATCACTGCATGGAACATGTCCGGCCTCAGTAGCGCGCAATGTATGGTAACCATGGCACCGAAGTCGTGTCCTGCAATAACAGCTTTTTCTTCTCCCAGGGCATCTACCAGGCCCACAATATCACCTACTAAATTCAGCATATGGTAGGCATCAATTGGCTCAGGTCTGTCGCTTTGTCCATATCCGCGCTGATCAGGCGCAACAGCATGAAAACCAGCTTCTGCCAAGGCGGGCAACTGATGCCTCCAGGAGTACGCCAGCTCCGGAAATCCATGAAGCAACAATACCAGTGGGCCTTCGCCCGCTTCAGTGATATGCAGATTGATACCATTGGTTTTAACCATCCGTTCTTTTATTGTCATATTTTCAATCCCTGTTTAGAAGGTTTATTTCAAGTCTTCATCTGCTGGTTCATATATTCAGGAATGGATTTGTCTGAAATATCATTCACCTGATTCCAGCGGATCTTTTCAGGTTTACCGCCTTTTCGTTTCATGAAGTTTATGATGGCTGGATGATCATAGATATTGCCAGGTCTGAAAACCTGAAAATCCGGAACATCCGTATCATCTGCAGGCCAGAATTTACCCACAAATTTCTTATTGATAAAAGATCCAAGCCGGGAAATATTTCCTTTTGTCGCCTTGGCAAAAGATGAGGTCTCAAATTCACGGTTCCACAACAGCCAGGCATAGGAGAGTATCTCATTTGCCAGCAGATCTTCGGACGCGAATACCAGGCCATATTCAGGCTCAGTCACATCACCGTAATTCGGCCCGATTGTTGTAAAAACCTTTCGTCCGGAAGTAATTGTCAAGCGAAGTTTGGAAATGATTTCAGGAACCTGTGCAATCTCCTCATACATGGCAAAAAAGTCTTTGCCGCCGCTGTGAAAATCACGCCGACTGTCCTCCCGCAGAAAACCGACACCGAGTTTCAAGCCGGATGTCAGCTCTCCCATGACATGCGATGAAACTCTGGGCATAAAAATAATATGATCCACCTGGTTTACAATCGACGAGATCCAGAGCGGGAATTTCCAGTGGTGGGTTCCGGGAGGGGATGTTTGAATATAAGAATCGTAACCGGCTTCTTCAAAAAAAACAGGTGTTGCTCCGTTTTCATTAATTGCCTTTAGCAGTCCGGCTGATTGACAAAGTTCTCTTGAAGATCCTCGTTTACTGTCCTTGCCCCACTGTACATCCTCAATTCCACTCTGGTCTCCTACCAGAACTTCTCCTGCCCCCTTATTTTTTAAAATCGTGACAACCTGTTTAAGAAGCCAGGGATCAGATGTGGCAGGAAATTCATTACCCGAGTTAAGGGCAAGTTTAATCAGAACTTTGTCACCCTTTGACAACCAGGAAAAATCGGTTGTCGAATCAAGCATATCACTGACAAGGTCAGATGATTTTAAATGTTGCCCTTTATTAATCCAGACGCTGTTCACCAATGGATGATACTCTTTCAGTACCTGGAGGTCTTTACTTGGGCTTTCCTGTTCTTCTCCCGCGGTTACGACGGGGGGCAGCATCGCTGTGCAAGCAAGGGCAGCAGAAGTGCCCAGAAATTTTCTACGGTTTATCTTTTTATTCAAATTCATAACTTTATCCGGTGTTTGTAAAAAATGGTTGACTTTACACGATCGTGCAAATATGATTTCACATAAAAAATAAAGTGTCAAGGGGTAACGTATACTATTGTATAAATATCTAGCATAATAATCTTTTATCGGTCTGATATTATAATGGAAAAAAACAAAAATGCGGTTCCAAAAAAAGCCAAAACGGATAGCAGAAGAAAAGATACAAAACAAATGATTCTGGATGCTGCCAAAAAAGTTTTTGCCATGCATCCGTACAATGCAGCAAGTATTCGCATGATCGCATCTCAAGGGGAATTTTATCACGGCCTTATTCGTTACCATTTTCCAAGTAAAGCGGCTATTTTTGAGGAGGTCATCAAGAATTCCTGCATGACGCTATATAATTCGAATAAAATGTGGCTAAGTGAAGTTGCCAAACTTCCACCAAAAGAAGGACTTTCTATTTTCCTGGACAGATTTATCGAATTTTCCAGAAATAATCCTGATATATGCAGTATCATTATTCAGAACCTGTCCCATGATGATCCGTCCACTTTGCCTGGTTATCAACACCTCAAGAAATTACTTTCAAATTCCAGTAAAGATTTTGAAAAAATCGTTAATATGCGAGCTTCGAGTGAAGATGTTGCCAGATATGTGGATAGTTTTAACGCATTGATATTTCGCTATCTTGGCGCCAAACCCATTGCAGCTCATATTGCCGGCTTTGATCCTGAAAGTGATGAGTACTTAAAATGGGTAAAGGACACACTCCTTTTTGTTTTTTTGCCGGTGCTAAATCAATATCGGGAATAAATTTTGTCACATCTCCACCCGTGTGTATGCTTATAGCTTTAGGTATTGAAACGGTATCTCAATATTAAGATAAGAAGGCCAAATTAATCTTGATAGACATTAATTTCTTAAACAGGGTTGAATTTGAAAGTAATTTCTTAATGTCCGAAATATAAAGCCAACCATTTATAGGAGACATTCACATGAATAAAACAAAAAAAATAGTAATTGCAGCAGGACTGCTGATCCTGGTCTCAGTATTTACCGCCCGCCAGGCGATTCAAGTTTTGAAAGACGGGGCGCAGGCATATTTATTCGGCTATTCGCTGGTTTTAATGGATGCAACCAGGCAGTCAATAACCAATTCGGATGACGGCATATTGCCTATCAATCATTTTGCTCATAGTCAAAGTTTTCCGGATCACAATTTCCGCAAGGTCGTTCGCCCAAATAATGATACACTCTATTCAACCGCCTGGATAGACTTATCAGGGGAACCTTTGGTTTTGAGCGTACCGGATACAGACGGGCGGTATTATGTGATGCCTTTTATGGATGCCTGGACAAATGTATTTGCATCCGTTGGCAAGCGTACAACCGGAACAGGACCGGGCAGTTACCTGGTAGTCGGACCGGACTGGCAGGGAAAGGTTCCCGAAAATACCAAACTGATCCGTTCTCCAACGAATATGAATTGGCTGATTGGGCGTATTCAAACAAATACTAAAAAAGATTTTAAAAATGT
This sequence comes from Deltaproteobacteria bacterium, assembly GCA_019309685.1. Lineage (GTDB taxonomy): Bacteria > Desulfobacterota > Desulfobacteria > Desulfobacterales > JAABPS01 > JAABPS01. The sequence continues at coordinate 1,587 of JAFDFT010000125.1, read as the reverse complement.
GGCCAAGCTGCAGCGGCAGTTTACGTTGACACCTCTCAGTCGATGGGAGAGCGGCGTAGCCAATAAAGGATACTTCATACGTGAAAAAGGTGATACGGTCCCCACAGACAGCCCTGCAGCCAGGGTTGAGAGAATGGCAGCCGGAACATTCTATTCTGAATTAAGTCGTTTGATGGGGGAGCAGCCGCCTGCAGAAGCTGACAGTCCAATACTGGAAACACTTTCCGAATTTGGAATCGAACCGGGAAAACCGTTTGATATTGAAAAGATAGGGTTTTACAGACGTCTGTTGTTGGAAAAAGCAATGACACTCTCACGAAAGGAATTGGCGAAAACAGCTGAAAGGGACCGGTCAACAGAGAATAATTGGGCGGTTATTCGTGAAGGGATTGGCGTATATGGCGTTGGCTATAATGTTCGGGCTTTTGTATCAATGATCGGTTTGGGGGCTTTGCCCCCCGAGGAAGCGGCATATCCTCTCTGCCGAAAGGACAAGGATGGTCAGCCGCTATCTGGTAAATACCGTTACCGCATCCATTTTGAAGCCGGTAAAACGCCTCCGGTTCACGCGTTCTGGTCATTAACCGTATATAATATGGATAGTTTTTTAATTGATAATCCGATCATTCGATATGCCATCGGGGATCGTGATCCGCTCAAATATAATGAAGATGGATCTTTGGATATTCTCATTCAACATGAACAGCCTGCTCAGAATATATCCAACTGGATACCAACACCTTCAGGTGCGTTTGATATAAACCTGCGTCTGTATATGCCAAAATCGGATTTTTTGGAAGGAAAATGGAAGCTGCCGCCTGTTGAGCGGATCAAATAATTCAGATAATATGAATACGAAACGCAGAAAAATGGAGAGCGAATATTGGAACCAACAGAAATAAATGATCCACATGAACAAATATTGACTAATATGCGGCAGTACCCGAACGATATTCCAATGGTTGACGGTAAGGTTTCGGAGGCCTTCCGGGAGTATATTAAAATTATGTTCACTCCAGAGGAGGCCCGGATTGCCCAACATCTTAAACTAATGACACCGCCTTCCGGAAAGATGGCGAAGAAAATTCTTCCCCGTCTTTTCACACTTAAATTTGTCCACAAATTAATGCGGCGAAAATCGATCAGGGATGTTTCCGGGAAAATCGGAAAAACGGTGGATGAAACCGAAAAAATTCTCGAAGAAATGACCGACAAGGGCATTATCCAGGATATCGGCGGGTTTTCTTATTTTTTAACCATGCCCCATCTTTTTAATATTGCCTTTAAATATTCGAAAGCAATCGATAGGTACGGAAAAAAGGGGGCCGAATTATTTCAACAGTTTTTTATCAAAGAAAAATTCTATAAGCGGTACCAATCCTCTGATAAAGGTACGCCCATCACAAGAATCGTTCCGGTGAACAAAGCCATTGATCATCATTCCGAGATTCAAAATGCAGAGGAAATACATAACATTTTTGACACGTGCAAAGAACCGATCGTTATTACCGATTGTCCCTGCCGTAAACGAACAGAAATTCTGGGCATACGGGAGTGCGGCGAAAAATATCCCATCGAAAATTCATG
>JAFDFT010000577.1 GCA_019309685.1 Deltaproteobacteria bacterium | reverse complement strand
TTTAAAGATTAAATTTGAATTAGACAGGATAACAGGATTGACAAGATTTTATCGGTTTCCTGAAGAAACCGATAAAAAGAATCTGTTAAAAAATCCTGAGGACCATATAGATCCTGTATGAATAAAAAAGTATAAAAGAGTCAAGAGTGGCCAAGGTTTCGGGGATTCAGTCGTTCAGATCGCTCTCTTGATTTATAATATTTACAACCTGATCATAAAGTACTGGTATTTTATTTTGAACAACATCCCAAACAATATCATAGTCCACACCAAAGTAGTCATGAATAAGTCGATCTCTCATTCCAGATATTGCCCTCCATTCGACATCCGGATAACGATTCTTTAATTCAGGAGAGACTTTCTTTGATGCTTCTCCGATGATTTCGATACTTCTTGCAAATGCCCGCTTTATTGTTGCGTCTTCAAAAAACTGTTCTTTGCTTAAGCTTTCCTTTGCAGATATGAGGTATTTAATTTCATCGAGAATATGGCGCAGATATTCAAGCGGGGAGGGAGGCATATTCAACTTCCTTTAAGATATGGGGACCAATATAGGGGCTGAGTGATTCTAAAGTGACGATTTCCACTCGTTGCTGGAAAACGTCTTCCAGGAAAAAAGAAAGCTTCATAAAAGTATCAAATGTTTTTTGGTTCGGTTCAAATTCAACCAACAGATCAATATCGCTACCAGTGCGCTGTCCTTCACGAACATAAGATCCAAATAAACCAATCTTTTTTACCCCAAGCGCTTTCAGATGAGATTGGCTTTGTTGGAGCACATTAAATATTTTCTGTTTTGTCATGGTTGTAGTTTTCATATCGCTAAATATGGTATTAATATTAGTTGAATATGTTTAATATATGCCTATCTTTGTATCAAAAATATGTGAAAACAGCAAGTTATTCCCTGAATTTTGTATGAAAATTGATAAGAACCTTATTGATAAAAAACTTAGATCTTAATTAACATAGCCCAAAGTTATTTCAAAAGATCGCTTGAAGAGATTATTGGAGTATGAAAGAATTTTGTTAATATCGTCTGACGGGAGGACAGGATTAACAGGATTGACAAGATTTTATCGGTTTCCTGAAGAAACAGATAAAGGAATCCATTAAAAAAATCATGAGAATCTTGTAGATCTTGTCTGAATAGAAAGTATAAAAATCAGGAGGAGATATGGCGTTTAAGTGGGACAATGATATGGCAAATGCCTATGTAAAATCAACGGTATCCGCGGCTTTAAACAATCTGTATTCAATGCGGTTGAAAAAAGATGGCAAGACCGGACTGGCGAAACTTCTTGAAGCCATTGGTTTCGCGGAAGAGATTAATGCCCGGCGAATCCTTATGCATTTGCGTGGGAAAATAGAAGATCCTGAAGTATACATTCAAGACCTAATGAGAATTAAGAAAGAATCATTTTCTGAAGACTACCCGTGTATTTCAAGGGCGTTGAAGCAAAGCGGAAGCGAAACAGCATCCGAAGCATTTGAGCAGTTCGGCGAGGTAGCCAAAATTCATTTCGATTTGATTGAAAAAGTAAAAGAGAATGAAGCGGACGCCGCATCTTTTTATCATATTTGCGCGGTTTGCGGATATATATCCGAAACAGAAGCACCTGAGAAATGCCCGGTTTGCGGAGCAGTGAAGAGTAAATTTAAAACCACTGAATAAAATATATTACCTGAATTTCCATGCAAGATTCAGATAATAGGTTATTTTAGTGATATTTCCAACGCTTTTTGAATGCGCGGATATTTGAATTCGAAACCAAGGCGCAGTAGTTTTTCAGGCAGCGCCTTCTGGCTGAATGTCATCGCTAATCCCATTTCACCCATAAGCAGTTTGATTGCAAAGACCGGCACTTTAAAAAATGAAGGCCGCTTCAATATTTTGCCCACTTTTTTTGCAAATTCACGATTTCTTACAGGATGGGATGTGCATATATTGACAGGGCCGTTGATGCTTTTGTTTTCCAAAATAAATAATGTGGAGGATAACAGATCATCGATATGTACCCATGACATCCATTGCTTACCAGATGCCAAAGGACCGCCAGCGAAAAATTTAAAGGCAAGGATCATCGTAGACAATGGCCCGCCGTTTTTATCAAATACCGGTCCAAAGCGCATGGCCACAACCCGCTTATTTTTTTCCTTTGCTTGAAATGCTTCTTTTTCCCAATCCACACAGACCTGTGAAAGAAAACATGGCCCAGGGGTTGAATCTTCATTTAATATTTCTTCACCCTTGTCCCCGTAGTAACCCACGGCAGACGCGCTGATTAAAACCTGGTCTGTGCCAGCGTGCATGGCTTGAA
>JAFDFT010000576.1 GCA_019309685.1 Deltaproteobacteria bacterium | reverse complement strand
TAGGAAAGCATCATTTATATCAGGATATTCAGAAATAATTCTGGCTCTATTTCTTCTTTTTTTGTGCATCTGACTTGACATTGAAGTTTCCTTTGCGATGGGTTTGTGTGTCGACTGAATTATTGCTAATTGAATTGGTAAGAACTTGCTTTTGTTAAAAAGAAGTATAGGGAAGCTGGCGTTGTGTGTCAAGCCAGATTTAACTGCATGATGTTGTGGAGGGAACAGGTAGGCTAGATTTGCCCGGTAGGATATCTGAATATACTTCAGCGTTGCATAAACTCGTACCAACCATTGCTTCAGATGCGGACAAGTTGTTTGCCTTTCCTGGATAGATACTGGATACTGGCTTTCCAGGAATATCCAAATAGTGAAATCGAAAACATCCAGAATCCAGAGACCAGTATCAAGGATCAGCCAATGCTGGCAATGATTTTTGTCGAAGCAATACAACGGGAACAGGAAATTTTATGCAGCTATAGGGTATTTAAATGGTTCATTGAGATATCTTTAAAAGCCTATGGAAAACTATCAAACTAACCCTTTACCATCTGAGGAGTATGGCTCTGACTCAATGCTGAAGCGATAACTTCGCCAGAGCAATACTTACTTCTAACGCATCGTCATGCCGCCATCAACGTGTAATGTCTGACCGGTGATGTTTTTGGCATCTTCAGATACCAGAAAGACGACAGCGCGCCCCATATCCTCCGGCGTCTGTTCTCGGCCCAAGGGCGTACCTGGTAACACATTATGCTTCAGCCAAAAATCTCGGGGGGCAAGGCTCTCAAAATCGTCATTATCAAACTGTGCAGGGATTTTTTGTCCATTGGCCTTTGCTTCACGAAGCATGTCTAATTGGGCAGCGGCTCCCAACTCCCATAGTGGAGTGTATACAAAACCAGGGCAAATGCAGTTAACAGTTACATTGTAAGGTGCCAATGCTTTTGCCAGAGACCACGTTAATGAAATATCACCTGACTTCATGGAACCATATGGCATGTGACCTGGGTCAGGGACTCTCCCGGATACAGATGATACGTTTATGATTTTACCGCTTTTCTGTTTGATAAAAATGGGTGTAACTGCCTGACTCAACATGACATGGCTTTTCAGGTTAAGCCTGTAATATTGGTCCCAGATTTCTGAATTGAATACCATAAAATCAGGGAGAGCCTCATCCTCTAATGCTGCCTTGCTCTCAAGGAGCAGCGGCACTGTCTCGCTGCTGACGCCACCGACATTATTGATAAGGATATCTATTTTACCATAGAAATCGATGGTATCCTGAACCGTCCTGGTGACGTGAACATCATCGGTTAGATCGGCAGTCACGGGAAGAGCTTTTCGTCCCATGGATGTGACTTCTTCAGCCACCTTGGTGGCAGTCTCTTCGTTTATATCAACAACGGCAACATCAGCCCCTTCTTGTGCCAGGCAGCGGACAATACCCTTTCCAATTCCCTGGCCCCCTCCGGCAACAATGGCAACTTTACCTTCTAATTTCATTTTGTGTACTCCTTCATTTTGGATTTGTACCGTCACTATATCTGTTTTGGACAGGAACGGCAAATGCCATTGACCGTAACATATATTCAACCGCAACCCAACCCAGATACTCGCTGTTGTTCAATATTATTTTCAATTGAGTATTCTGTAGGGTTTAAATAAGATAGCTTATTTAAGTCCATCAAGGTTATGATTGAGCCTTCGGTGAGCGGGTAGGGACTTAAAGGGATTGTATTTATTTCATATCAGACTGGAATTTTATTGAAATGTGGATAACTGAGCTTGACACTGAAAAGGCGATTTCCTATCATCAAAAAACGAATGGGTGGGTTTCCGATTTGTTGAAAACGTGTGAAGCAAAAGGATAGACGACAATTGGCGGATGACAGTAAACAGAGATCGGCTGTTAGAAAGCAGATAAAGAATGAAAAGAGGACAGATAATAGAAAATGAGGAACAGAGAATCTATAACCTATTTCGCCATCTAATAAAAGGAGAATAAGATCTATGGATTTTAGATTTACAAAAGAACAAGAGATGTTACAGAGGGAAATAAGAAAATTTGCAGAAGAAAAACTAGAACCCATAGCTGCAGAGGTTGACGAACTCGATGAGGTATCCTGGGAGGTGGTCCGACTACTGGCTGAACAAGAGCTGTTTTGTTTGCTCACACCTGAAGAATACGGGGGAGTGGGTCCGACAGCAACGTCTATTTGTATAGCGCGTGAAGAATTGAGCCGAGTCTCCGGGCACGCGGATCTGTTGTTTGCTGAAACCGGTTTATGCGCCTTTCCCATTCGGACGTTTGGCAGC
>JAFDFT010000575.1 GCA_019309685.1 Deltaproteobacteria bacterium | reverse complement strand
TTTTGCGGATAACCGAACATATAAATTTAAAAAATCTAAGTAGTATAAAATTAAGTTTTCGGTTCACAAATAAGATATTTTGTTGAAAAACAAGGCCGCGCAAGGGTTTACGCTGAGACGTACATTCGGTACGTCGCATGCAAAAACCCGCGGAGAACGCAGTTTTTCGGGAAAATAGCTATTTGTGGCTGGAAACCAGCATCGGATGAACAGCCGTGGTATACACATTCTCCTTTCCTGATTTTTCCATTATCACCAGCCGGATAGTTATTACACCAGGCAGCATACCTTTTTGTTCACCATCTACGGTATCCCATGCTTCAAATTCATTTCCGTCAATATCTTTATAGGTGATATTCAACTCAGCGATATTGTCAGCCATCTGATACACGGCTCCGCCGTCAATTATGGAGTCATCAATTAAAACATCTTCTCTGCGAAACAAGGCAAGGCGTTGCTTCGCTTCTTCATCGAGGTCCGTACTGAGTTCTTCCTCTTTAGCTTCTAACGAATACCCGACTTCACAAAGATCTGTTTCAATATTGTTTTGACCCGGAGACGTTCCGGAAAGGGTTGTAAAATGAATAGTGTCAGCCGGCCTGCCGTTTATTTCACGGTCGATGCCTACCATGCCAAGAGATACATCCTGTTTCCCGCTGTCCTGGGCTAAATATGCGGATTCAAATTCTTTTGACATTTGATCCAAAATGATCCTGGCTGTCTGATTAGAAATGCTCTGTTCTCTGGCGATTTCCACTCCGGTTATAGTGGATGAAAAAGTGCTGTACACAATCCCTGTAATAATGACAAGAATCGATACAGCTATCAGTACTTCAAGCAGGGTAAATCCTCTCATTCTTTTTTCCTGTATACATACGTATCAAAAACAAATTCTCTTCCGGCTTCCTGATCATCAGGATGAATGGTAACAGTAACCTTATAAAGGTTGTCCACATCTACAATGCTTTCAACCTCTTGTTTGTACTGAAACATGGGATGATCCTCTCCAAAATTCCCTGACGAACTTCCGACTTGCAGATCTGCCGTAGATCGTATTTCAGCCAGCCGGGCGCTTGCCAGAAAGTTAACCATGGAAATCAACTTCGACTCTGTTTGCAGATCAATATTGTGGGTATGAAGCTGGATGACAGCTACCAGCGCGATAGCAATCAGGCCCATTGCTACGATTATTTCCAGCAGCGTAAATCCGTTAGTCGATAATTTTTTGTTCAATGTACGTGTCATGAATGGTTACATGCCCGGTAAGAGGATTTAGCTCCAAAGTAAAGGTTTGCGCATCTTCATTTTTGAGATGAATCAGCGCGCTTTGCACACTTCCGTTGGCAAAGAAACGAAGTGTCGTTTCACCTTCCTGTATTTTTTCACCTGTGAGCAGCATTACGTCTTCAAGATCTACGCCTGAGGGCAATTTCTTTTCTAAAGGTTCGTATTCATCTTCTTTACCGTCTTCTGTATCTTTAGCGGAAGTATTGTCTTTTTCAATGATATGATAACTTTCTTCATCAATATTGAACACTATCTGCTGTTCCAGATGCGTATACGCCGCTTTTGCCCGAAGGGTACCAATATCACTGATGATCATTTTAGCTGCCTGACGTAGGGCGCCCTCTGAAAAAAACCCTTCTAACCTGAGGGTAAGAAGGGTTGAAAACATGCCGATGATGGAAATGACAATCAGCAGTTCAAGAAGGGAAAAGCCTCTATAATTAAAATGCTTATCCAGTGGGTTGTGTCCAGTTGGTAATATCCGTGTCTTCATCCTCACCGCCTTCTTCGTCGTCCGCGCCATACGTCCATAGATCAAACCCCTTGTTATGAACACCGGGACTTACGTATAGATATTCTCTTTCCCATGGATCTTTAGGGATGGTTCCTTTTTCAATATAGCCATCCTCCTGCCATTTTGTAGGGATTCTCCCTGTGGCTGGTTTTTCAACCAGCGCCTGAAGACCCTGTTCGGTTGAGGGATAAAACCCATTGTGAAGCTTGAATAGCTTAAGGGCGCCTTCCATCGTTTCAATATGAAGCATGGCTTTTAATGCTTTCGCTTCTCCGGGTTTGACCATAATTTTGACAGCCAAAGCACTGGCGATGATGCCGATAATGGTAATGACAATGAGAATTTCAAGTAATGTGAAACCGCTGTTCTTCTTTAGTGTACGATTCTTTTTCATCTTTCTTCTCTCAGTTTAAAATTTTAAATTAAATTTAATGTTTTAGGTTTTAAGTTTTATGTGTTAATTTAGAAAAGTAAAAAGTAATTGATCGGAAAATTAACAAATCACACTTTATCTGTCATTGCGAGGGAGG
>JAFDFT010000007.1 GCA_019309685.1 Deltaproteobacteria bacterium | reverse complement strand
CCATCGCGCACGTATGTGTGGATCAGAAATTAAATCAGAAAATTTATGTTGATTTCCCGAAAGATCGTTGACGGTAAATTTTGAGATTTCTTTTTTTGTATTTTCTATAGGATACCCTGAGAATAGAATAATTGATAATATTAAGATGTTGATTCAAGTTTTTTCAATATATATTCGGCGATCAAACGGATGTTGACAAGCTTGGGATAATCGTCCTCGTCAAATTTCATGCTATATTCATCCTGAAGAACAAGAACAACGGTGGCTAGATCCATACTGTCAATGCCAAGCTCATCTACCAGGTCTATTTCAGGTCCAAATGTATCAGGCGTAACATCTTCCAGTTTAAGTTCATCAATAATAATTTCAGCGATTCGAAGAATCAAATCCTTTTTAGCGATCTGAGCAGGCATATATTCCTCCTTGGTATATAAAAAATTCAGAAAACAATATCAAAAAATTATCAGAATAACAATTCAAGTTTTATTAAAATAGTCAACTAACAATCTACCTTTGCATGCATGAATTCCGTTGGCATGTACGGTAAAAGAGTACGAATGTATATTATTTTGTGTTTCAGCTTTAATTTCAAGCCTGTCGCCCGGCTTTATCACCTGCTTAAATCGAATTTTCTTTAGCCCGGTCAGGACCAATTTGTTGTTGGAGATGAGCTGTATCGCATCAAAAACCATGGATAGCGTGGCAAAACCCGGAAGAATAGGCTCATCCGGGAAATGACCCGAAAACCAGGGAGATTCCGGACATATTTCAACATGGGCGTAGATATTATTCTGATTAGAATTTTTATCGAGTTCGATTGTATGCCAATTTGTCATGATTCGTATATGTTCTTATTATAAAGACCAGCCTTTTTAGTTAGTGTCCTTCCTTGAACTCAAGCAAAATATCTAATTTCTGGGCGGGAATTAGTTAATTTCATCACAGATTTTCCAATAATATCGGATAAAGGCAAGATACTGAATCCTTTATTCATAATGCCGGACAATAAATTATCGATCTCATTTAGCCATACATATAGTTCATTTCCCTTTACAGGCAGCGTGTCATGAAGCATGATAATATCACCGGGACCGACGCGTTTTAAAATTTTTTGCGCTAGATTTTTAATCCGTTTATTACCAGCGTCACACGCCCTGCGATTGTAATTAACACAATAAAGTCCATTCATATCAAGAATTTTGTAAAGTTTTGGATTAGTGATCCCTACCGGAGGCCGAAAAATCAAAGGGACAATACCTTGTTTTTTTAATGTTTCCTGGGTCGTTTCTATTTCTTTATGCAAGTGATGTGCAGATTTTAACATAATAAAAGGGTCATGAGTGTAAGTATGATTGCCTATGGAATGCCCGTTAGATATAATTTTATTTATTAATTCAGGGTGTTTAACGGCTTTTTTACCGGTTACGAAAAAAGTTGCTTTGGCATCATATTCTGAAAGAAGGTCGAGTACAAGGGGAGTTGTTATGGAATCAGGCCCATCGTCAAATGTAATAGCCACACCCTTTGTTTTAGATTTGCCTTTTCGAATAACCGGAAGAAAAAAGCCTATTTTTGGACAAAATGGCGCGATAAAGCAAAGCAGGATAAACAGCGCTAAAGGAGTAAGAGTGAATCGGACATCGTAAAAATAGAGCAAAAATGCCGCTATGTATGACCCAAAGCCGATGAAATGGGATGGAGTTAAAAAAAAACGTAGTGGATGGTTGTTAATTAGAGGCGTTTGGAAGGTTTTCATGAATATAAGTTGCAAGGGACTTTAATGATGAAAAAGCTTTTACAGCCAGATCCTTATTCGCGATACGAATAGAATAGTCTTCTTCAATCATCATCACCAGTTCCAGAATATCAATGCTGTCGATTCCTAAAACACCGCCGACAAGCGGTTCATTTTCCTCGATATCCTCGGGCGTTACATCTGTCAGACAAAGCGTATCAATTATCTTGGCCTTTAACTCGATTAACAGTTTTTCCATTTATTGTGTCCAGGTTAAGTAGATATAAGAAAGTTATTGCACCTTTACTAATAACGAAAATTGATGTAAAAATGAATGCTCGTTTATATGCAGCTTTTTTTTAAAAATTACAATATATTTTTAGTGTTTTGCCATGGATGATCTAAACGCAGAAGAATATATTCCGCATCGCGGCAGGATGAAGCTTATTGATAAAATCGTTCTCGTCAGCAAAGATAAAGCAGTTACTGAGTCGATTGTCAATGACCAATGGCCGCTTTTCGATGATCGTTACGTTAACCCGGTTGTATTAGTTGAGTTGGCCGCACAAACAGCCGGTATTTATATTGCCTGGAACAAAGAAAAGAAAAAACTAAGAACAGGCAAAGAAAGAGGGTGGATTGTTGGAATTAACTCAGCATCTTTTTTTGCAGACCGAATACGGGCAAATTCGATTATCTCAACCCATATTACATCGACACTAAGTGTTGACAGCTATATGAAACTAAATGGACATACTCGTATAGGAGAAGATCTTGTAGGTGAAATTGGCTTACAGTTATTCTGGATAGAATCAGATGAACACGTAAATGATGAGATTTAATAATGAATTTAAATTCTATAGGTTAATGAATAAACCTTAAGGCTAGAGATAAAGTCTTAAAATTGAGATAAAGAGTGGAAAAAACAACATTAAAACCAGTAGCGATTGTCACAGGCGGAAGCAAAGGCATAGGCCGAGCCATATCCATTGAACTTGCACAAAGCGGTTACCATGTAATTGCAAATTATCATTCAGACGATAACGCAGCTACTGAATTGGTAGAACAAATTAAAGACACAGGTGGAAGCGCTGAAAAAGTTAAGTTTGATGTGAAGGACACCGAAGCATCAGAAAAAGCAATCAATGAAATTACATCAAGGTCTAATACTGTTGATGTACTTGTGAATAATGCCGGCATTATATCAGATGAGTTGTTTATCATGATGACGGCCAAAAAGTGGGATGAGGTTATTGATACAACTCTTAAAGGATTTTTTAATGTCACACGGCCGGTTTTACAGAAAATGGTAAAGCAAAAAAATGGAGCTATTGTTTCCATATCATCTGCGGCAGGGTTAATGGCAAATAGAGGTCAGGCGAATTATTCAGCAGCCAAAGCCGGATTGATTGGAGCAAGCCGTACTATTTCTGCGGAAGTGGCACGACTGGGTATACGGGTGAATGTGGTCGCACCGGGTTTAATTGAAACTGACATGCTAAAAGACGTTCCTCTGGCAGACTTGAAAACCATTATCCCCATGGCACGAATAGGCAAACCGGATGAAGTAGCAAAAGTCGTAAAGTTTTTATGCTCTGCTGATGCTTCTTACATTGCCGGTCAGGTGATATCTGTCAACGGGGGTATGTTCTAGCTGATGACTTCGTAAAAAGTCCAATTTCGGCGTTGCGCTACATCCCTCGTCACTGCGGCGTACTACATGTACGCCTCATTCCTCGGGATTTGCGTCGCCGTGAACTTGAACTTTTTACCTTGTCATAATAAACTCATTTTTGGTGGTCATTTAAATTTACTCTATTCATGGTCGGGCATTAGGGGATTGAAGCGAAAACCCTGGTATAAGCTGGAAACTTGAGTGTATTACTTTGTCATTATTAAATCACTTATTACAGGATCAACGTAAATCTATGAAGAGAACCATTGGATACGTCGTAATATCGATTTTTGTGATCATAACATTTGGATATGTGTTTGCCGGGCAAAAAGACACCGAAATTATAGAAAAGCAAACCAAAACTATCAAAACCGTGAGCGCCGAATTTGTTCAGGAAAAGCATTTAAAAATTCTATCAAACCCATTGATATCAAAAGGTAAGCTTTATTATCAGGCGCCGAGATCACTCAGGTGGGAATATTTTACTCCAGTAAAAAGTATTCTGCTGGTGAATAAAGGAAAAGTAAAACGGTATATCATAAGGGATCAAAAAGTTATCGAAGACAGCAGTGCGAAAATGCAGTCCATGCATATTGTGATGGATGAAATCGCCATGTGGCTGAGCGGACGTTTTGATCATAATCCTGACTTTGCTGTTCAAAATAAAGACAAAAACAGGATTGTCCTTAAACCTGTAAATCAAGCATTTTTAAATATAATTAATCGTATTGAGATTTACCTTTCCGACAGACCGGGTATTATCCATTCAGTAATGATTTATGAAAGCGTGGATTCTTATACACGGTTGGAGTTTAAGAAAGTGATACTAAATGAGAAGCTGAGCGATTCCTTGTTCAAGGAAATTTAATGAAATATAAAATATTTGTACTCATTATTCTTTTTACTTGCTCCTGTAAAAGCATGCCCGCAATTCAATCCTTTAACCAAACATCAGATAAATTTGATCAAAAACTCTGTTCCCATCTGTTTTCTGAAGGTAAGTGGCAGTTCATCCATTCAATTGAATCCACCATGCCGAATCAAAAAAAAACGTTTATCTTGGGGATTACAAATATTTCCAGCAGGGACAAGAAAATTAGAGTGTTAATGATGACAATTGAAGGCCTGGTATTATTTGACGCGGAATATGATCAGGAACTAAAAATTAACAAAAGTATTCCACCGTTTGATTCAAACGAATTTGCCAGCGGTCTAATTGGAGACATTAAACTGATTTTTATCAAACCAGATGGCGAGATAGTTCAGTCAGGATATTTAAAAGATGGTTCGCGTATTTGCCGTTATAGAGACAATAAGGGCTTTGTTATTGATACCAACTTTAACCAGGATAACACATGGGCGATACGAAAATATACCAGAAACAAAAGGTTGATACGAATGGTGCAAACCGTTTCCATTCTTGAAAAACAAAGTAAACATAAAACCTTTCTACCTCAAAAGATTGAACTGATCGCATATGGGAAGCATAAATATTCTTTACGTATGGATCTTATCGAAGCAAAACAGATATCAGATTAAAGGCGGCGATAACACTTTAACCTAAGTGGCGCTGAGAGACATTTCTGAAAACCATATTTGAATTGTAAGCCATAAGTGCTGTTTCCATACTTCGGGTATGAAATAGTGTTTGAACAAACTTTTTATAGATAGTCTTCCTAGAATACAGCCTTTTCGAGCACAGTCCTTTTGTTTTAATATATTCTTCTTCGTTCATGTTTTTAATTTTAATCACAGGCTCGGTCATATCATACCTATCCCAATCATCAGGGAAGTTATTGTAGTTGATCCTGTTATCTTTTTTCAATTCATCAAACAGACGTGTTCCAGGTAAGGGCGTAAGATGGGTTATATCCATTACATCAATGCGATTATTAATGATGTAATTGGTCTTTTTTAACATGCTTTGTTCTGTTTCTGTATCAGTTCCATAAATAAATGCGCCCAATACCGCGATTCCATGTCGATTTATTTTTTTAAAGGCGGTTTCGTAATCCATTGTTAGGTTAAGTTTTTTATCCATTTCCTGCAGTTGTTCTTTTTCCGGAGACTCCAATCCGATAAATACCATTTTGCATCCGCTCAAAGCAGCAAGTTTGATGACTTCTTCATTATCTGCAAAATTTAAAGATGTTTGACAAAACCATGATTTATTAAGTTTTTTATCAATCATTGATTGAAATAGATTTATGGCTCTTTGTTCGGCTTTTTTGCCATAGCCAAGGATATTATCGTCGATAAAGAAGATATTTTTATGAGGAATACTTTCCAGCTCCGATAAAACGTCTTCATAAGGCCGCTGCCTGAATTTTTTTCCATTAAACGCTGTAACTGAACAAAAGTTACAGTTCATTGGACACCCTCTGGAGGTTTGTATGGTGGCAAACAGATAATTTTCGCTAAAGAATTCTCTTTTAGGGATTACACTGTTTGTTAAATCAAGATATTTTCCAGAGTATTGTTTTTTTAAACTTCCTTTTTGAAAGTCGTACATAACATCTCTCCACACGCTTTCAGCTTCACCCAATACAATACTGTCCACATATCGCAAAGCCTCATCAGGCACCATAGATGCATGGATGCCTCCCATGACAACAGGCACGTTTTTATCTCTATATAAAGCGGCAATCTCATATGCGCGGGTTGCGTTTGAGGTAAATGCTGTCAAACCAACAAGATCAGCCTCTTTGTATTGAAAAGGTTTGATATTTTCATCAATGAGTTCCACATGAATATCATCAGGCGTTAACGCGGCGATTATGCCTAATCCCAGTGGCGGGAAAGCGGATTTTCTGCTGAATGATAATCCCACACGGTGTGGATTCACAGGGTTAATCAGCAGGAGCCTTTTCTTACTAACCGATGACATTTTTAATGTATCTTTTTTCTCTTCTATTTTTAACCGGAAAATTAATTTTAAATGTCTGATAAGAAAATATATCGCTAAAAAATAAACAATGAGTGAAACAAGATACAGTGTTAATATATCTAATGCGAACATGATGTCCCAGAACATAAAACCAGTCACGAAAAACGAGGTGATGAATGAATAGGATAGGAATGGAATTACATAGGGTGCCTGAGATCCGATTTTAATCACAGCGTCTCTATTTGTTATGGTGTTTTTGATTCCGGAAAAATAGGTCATTATAGAAAAAAGGCAAAAACATATAAAGGGAACAACAAAAACTGTTTTTTCAAAGATATCCTTTGCGATTAGATAACCTGCAAACAAATGAAATAGTGTTAATGGTACAAGAAAATTTCTTTTCATTTAAACACCTCGGAAATTATAAAAGTGATTTACGGAATGAGACATGATGGAGGATACGTGAAATGGAAGCGGTTATAATAGAATAAAATGATAAGAGGGAGAAATCGAGGGATAAGATGGTATCAGAATGGGGTAGGCTGTGTGCTAAAGTGCTTTAACGAGTGAATCAATTTAATGCCTCAAATGAGCGTAAATAAAATGAAAACCTTTAATAATTATGTATAGCTTAAGCGTATAACTCGTTTTATTCAGGTTTTTGTATATCTTCTATAGATGAGGTATACATACCATTCTCATTTTTCACTCGATTGAGGTAATAGATTTATGTTTGCTGGCCGTATTTTTCTTTTGCTATTTCTAATTGTTTGTTCAATTTATCTGATTTTTGATAAACAATAGCTGTAAGGAGCATCCCGACACATTCGGCCAGTAAAATCATAATCAGTATATTTAAGAGGCTCCGTTCTCCTAAAAGAAAAGCACCGGCAAATGTGCCCAGTGCAATGATAAAAACAATGGAGAAAAAAGCGAGTAGCGTGTTTTTTCGGATATTTCTGTAAAGAAAAGAAAAAGCAATCACTGAAATAACTGCGATTGACATGCCTACACCGCAGCTTGCTGTTAAAAGAAACAAGATTCTTTCTCGACCGAACAAAATAAATGGTAATGCCACCAAGTCTCCAATAAGGCCGGATAATAAAACAATACCAATGAATTCATTCAATTGAAATCCTTTGGGAGTTAACTTTCTGATAAATGCCATTTTACAATCCTAAAAATTCTTTAAAATGATTCACGTAATGACGGGATACCTGGATCTCATCTGTCTTTCCCTTAAAAGTAAGAAGCAATCTTCCGCCAAACCATGGAACAATCTCATTTATTTTCAAAATATTGACTATATAGGATTTGTTTACGCGAACAAATCCTTTCTGTGTAAGAATAGTTTCAAGTTCATAGAGTTTCTTATTGATTTCATATTTACGATTTTCGGTCTGGCCATAAACATAATTACCATCAGAAATAAAGAAATAAATTATGTCAGGTTTTAAGACTTCAAACGCGTTATCCTTTTTACCAATTAAAACTTCAAGGGATTTGCTTTTAGATGAAGATGGGTGGAGATAGTCTAGAAAGTTAATGAATTCATCCAAATTGCCGGGATCGAACAGAACGCTTACACCGGACTCAGGGATCGGGCTTCCTTTTTCTACCAAATGAATGGCGGCAGACGTATCAAGCTTTATCTTTCTTGCACTGACTATTTCGGATAAAACTTTTTTTATATTATCAGAACAAACTAGGTTAGCATTCATTTTTTCTACAGCCCTGATTCTTAAAACTTATGGATATCTAGCCTATTTATTTTTTAAGAATTTAGCAAGAATTGGATTAATAATTTCAGGATTTTCATAATTCACGGTATGCCCACCATTTTCAATGGCATGAAATTCAATATTCGGTATAGCGGCTTTTGCATCCTTGCTTTTTGAAAAAGGCAAAATCATATCCTTGCGGCCCCAAATAAGTAATACGCGTTTATTTTGTTTGCCAAGCCTTTGGTAGGCATCTTTTAATTGGTCCATATGCATATATCTCATGGTTGAAAGCAGAGCTTCATTAAAACCTTTGTATTGCATCTGTACTTTAAACTTGTTTTCATATTCAGGCAATTTGTCAGGGTGAACAAACGCTTTTTTTACGCCTGACAGAACAACACGATCTCCCACTACAGCCATGATATATTCACCAATAATGGGAGTTTTGGCCAGTTTTATTGCAAAAGATTGCTCAACAGGAAATCCAGCTGGTGCAATAAGGCTTACGGTGTACACCATTTCCGGATGACGGTCAGCAAAGATAACTGAAATGGCCCCGCCCATGGAGAGACCAATAATATGTACGGGTAATTTAATATTAAGTTTTTGTAAAAGCTCAATCAATTCCTGATCATATAAATCTCTATCATACGCAACATCAGGCCTGGCGGAAAATCCTCGCCCATAATGGTCATAACGAAGAACCCTGAACCCGGCATTCTTCAGTTCGTCAACATTGTAATCCCATACAAAGGAAGGCGTTGTAAATCCATGAATCAGAACCACTGTTTCACCGTTCTGGGAGCCAGTCAATTCATAATGAATTATGCCTTTTGATAATTCAATAAACTGACCGGGCGCTGTTTTTCTGTCTTCATCAGTTAAAACAGGTTTTTTGCTGATTGAAATAACATAGGAAGCTATGAAAAACACTATAATCAGTACGAATAGACTTAAGGTAAAAATTTTTAAAGATCCTTTCATGTTTTTCTCCTTATCATAAAAATGAAGAATGTGTCATGTCGGATTTCAAATCGATATCCGGGACATGCTCCTTTGATTCGGTATCTAAGATATTTTTTTTGGAACGTTTTAAGTTTTAGGTGTTAAGTGTTAAGTTCTTAAGAATAATTAAAAATACGAATGCTTAAAACGTAAAACCTAACACCTAAAACATTTCAATAACTATTCGCTATTTACTATTTACACGCTACCTCTTGATTTATTTTCACTCTTTTCAACGTGATGCATGATTATCCATGATTCCCAAAAAGCATATATATCTTTTAAAAAACCCTTTATTCTATGCTTGGGGAAAAACAAATCCATTTCCAATAACTTAGACACCCTATCTTCAATCTCAAGTTGAGGTGATAAGGTTCGTAATGTCTGATCGATAATCTGTTGTCTGGTGTGTATTTTCTGACGCATATAATCGAAAATGTCTGTATCCGGTTCTCGAACAATATGTGCGTGCGCGGATGTCAGGATGTCTGTTTTTTCGCGATATATGGACTCAGCATGGTCAATATCTTTCAGGTACTGATCAATGGATGATTCCTTGAATCCATACCAGGGTCCAAAGCCATCAATACCCGGACTTGGCTGGTCAAAACCCAGGCAGCTCAAATGCAGTATTTTTTCAGCAGGCAGTAAAAATCCAACATGTGATTTGGAATGGCCGGAAAAGGGGATGGTCTCAAGTATGATATTTTCAAATATTAATGTATCGCCCGGATCAAAGGTTTTTATGTTTTTGCACGCCTTAAATCTGTTCAATTCCGCGAATTGCTGAATTAAAGAAAAATCATGTTTTTCATCCCAGCCGTAGCCTTTATAAAATTGATAAAGATCGGTCAGGTAACGTGCTTCAGGATTCGGGGCGTGGATGGTTGCGCCCAGTTGTTCCCATACGTACACATGTGCTGCATGATCCATATGCGCGTGGGTATTCACAAAATCAGAAACCGGTCCATATGTATTGCAAATCGCTTGTATATATTCCGGTTCAATATTTAGATCGATGGCAATGGCAACCTTGTTTCTATTTTCTTTTGGCAGAATAAGTAAGCCGTCTGAACAGGAAAACTGGGAGGAGGTTTTGATTTGATGAATAAGGAGGACATTATCAGGTAATTGACTGATCTGAAGATTATCTAAAAATTCCTTATTTGTGTCCAATTCGATACTTTAATTCTAGCTATCATTATAGATTATATAAAGTCTTCTTTTTCAAACTATTTTTTAATAATTGTATTCTACACATAATTAGTAATTAAAATCAATGAAACCGTATTTTATTTTAAATATTAATTTGCTTGATCGCATATATGTTTGGGGAAGAACAAATTTTTGGGACTTATGAAATAATATGAAGAATATCAGAGAAATTAGATGAGAATAAAGAAATTGATGTCTAGAGATGACTTCTTTTATATATTGAACCAATAGAGGTACCTGTTTATTAAAAATTTTACGAATAAGCTTGACAAAGATTTCTGCAACCCATAATGTACCTCAAAAATTGTGTTCCTGGTTGTCAATCAAAAAATTTATGTAAGCCCCGGAATAACTCCGGGGCTTTTTTTATTCGAACACTGAAAGAAGGTATATATTGAATTTTAAAGCATTTAATTTTAATTCCGCTGTTGAGGCTGGCATTGTAGAGGCGGGATATGTAATTCCGACCCCGATTCAGGCTCAGGCAATCCCGCCGATCCTGAAACGTTGCGATGTGATGGGGCTGGCCCAAACCGGCACCGGAAAAACGGCCGCTTTCGTTTTACCAATCCTGAATCGATTGATGGGGGGCAAACACGGTTGCATTCGTGCGATGATCATAGCCCCAACTCGAGAATTGGCCGAACAGATTCATCAGGCCATCGAAACATTGGGACAAAAGACCCGTCTTAAAAGCGTCACTATATACGGCGGCATGAATATTAATCCACAAATTAAGAAATTGAAGCGTGCCGATATTGTTGTTGCCTGCCCTGGCAGACTTTTAGATCATATTGGCCGTCATACTATCGATATCTCCCAACTGGATGTGCTGGTAATAGACGAGGCTGACCAGTTGTTTGACATGGGTTTTCTCCCTGATATTAGAAAAATATTGACTCACCTTCCGCAAAAGCGCCAGACGCTTCTTTTTTCAGCTACCATGCCAAAAGAAATAAGAAATCTGGCCAGGGATATCCTGCGAAATCCAGCAACCATCCAGATAGGGAACACCGCACCCGCGGATACAGTCAGTCATGCACTTTACCCTGTCCCCCATCATTTAAAAACAGCGCTTTTGTTAAATCTATTGGGAAACACCCGTACCCGGTCGGTTCTCGTATTTACTCGAACCAAGCATCGAGCCAAGAGCTTGGGGAAAAAATTGGCTGTCGCTGGCTACAGGTCAGCTTCGTTGCAGGGAAACCTTTCTCAGGGAAAACGTCAGGCTGCACTGGATGGCTTTAGGGATGGCAATTTTAAGATTCTTGTGGCCACAGATATCGCAGCACGCGGAATTGACGTTACCAAGGTTTCACATGTCATCAATTATGATATTCCTTCAACCCCTGAAGCATATATCCACCGAATTGGCCGGACTGGAAGGGCAACACGCAGTGGCGAAGCGTTTACCCTTATAACCGGCGATGATAAGAATATGGTTCGTGCTATTAGTCGAATGATTGATTCTAAGATCGAGCAACGAACTTTGCCAACCTTTGACTACAACGCTCCAGCACGAATTTATGGCAACAGCCCGCAGCAAAAACGGAAACAGCCGCAACAGCGCATGTTTTCCGGGGGGACTAAGCGCCGAAACAAAAAGGCATCGGGCCTGAGCAATCGCATTTAGACGTGAAACAACTATACGGAAAAAAACAGCGAATTAAAAATGAAGGTCGGGTTTTCATTTTCAATCTGAAATATCGTTGCATTCATAGCATATAGTATTAGGCAATGTTTAATTTTAAAGGTTAAAAATATTAATGAGAATAGTCGATATCGGACTATGTTTCCTGAACGCAATAAGTCTGCTCGCCCCTCATTATAACGCCAAAACAACCGTTGCACGAAATACACGTGGCACTAGCGCCACCCCTCCCTTCACGCCAGCGATCAGGCAAATCCGGTTCTCGTATTAAGGGCCGTGCGAGTCCAAAAAAGTCGACCTCGCCGGTGTTTAATATCTTCTCCATGTGTTCAACAGTCCGATTGCCGCCGGTTACGATAATAGGGACGTTAACGTCCAGCAGCTCAGCCCCTTTTAAGAAATACGTTTCATCGTCGATACTGTCGATATCCATCTGTAAGCAGTCGTTGCCGCTTACGTCTATGGCGTCAACGCCAGTATTTGCAATTTCTCTTGCAAGTTCGGGGAAATTCTCGGGGGTAATCCCTCCAGGGACGTTGTCATCTGAATTCAGCTTTATCAGTATTGGGAAATCCGGTCCTACCTTTTTTCTCGCCTGTTCCATTATCTCCCTGATGATACGGGTCCGTTTTTTTAGCGACCCACCGTACCTGTCGGTCCGTTTGTTTGTGAATGGAGACAGGAACGTGCTTAAGAGATAAGCATGAGCTCCATGAAGTTCTGCGCCGTCAAAACCCGATTTCTTTACTCGTAATATTGCGTCAGAGAAATCGGATACGATATTCCCGATCTCTTGTGATGTAAGAGTTCTTTGCTCTCCTTTCCACGGGAAACTGATGCCTGACGGTCCTTCCGATGCACCGCTATGTCCTATTTGCGCAAGAATTTTACACCTTTTGTCCGAATTGTGAACGGCGTCCGCAAGATTTTTAAGCCCATTTATGTGTCGGTCATCGTAGACGCTAACCTGAGTTGGATATCGTGCGTCTTCTTTCGTAGGAATCATAAAACCGGTAATAATCAGGCCAATTCCTCCTTCTGCGAGCTGTTTATACGCATTGATATAGTCGTTTTTGGGGACTCCTCCTGAAGCACCGGAAATCATTGTCGCTGATCGGGCAAGCCTGTTCTTTATTTTCAGATTTCCTATCTGTCCCTCAGAAAAGGTTTTGTAGCTGTGACGCCCATCAGGAGCTGATGACTCTTCTCTTCCTGAAGAATCTATTTTTGGAATTATGGAAGAGCATCCAGAGCCTATTCCTGAAATAATGACAGCGCCAGCTGTGCCAGCGCTCTTTTTCAGAAACTCCCTCCGGGTAAACTTATTAGAATTATTGGTCACTGTTATTTTCTCCTATTTAATAGTTTACTACATATTGCTTTCAAACTACTTATTGATAAATTTGAAATTAGCGGATAAATTGTTTTAATTAAAACCGAGCTATTGATTTATTAATAGCATATAAGGTAACAATAGGACAACTTTTTGCGGTGGTGAAAGGATATGAAGGAGGACGGAATTAAAACTTTAATGGATTTGTATAAAGATTTAGAAATATATATGCTGAAAATATCAATGACGAAAGCCCAATATAAAAATATATAACTAAGTGAATAATTGAATGAAAATTAAGATCTTATATCCTAAGTGGGCGAAACTGGATCGACAGACGGTATTTAATCTGCCCCCGCATGGCCCGGTAGTGTTTGCGGCATCTTTGCCTGAAGATGTTGACATAGATTTTATTGATGAAAATCTGGAAGCAGTTGATTTTGATGATCCTGCGGATCTGGTATGCATTTCCATGATGCTTACCATTCAGGTGAAAAGAGGGTGGCAGATTGCTGATGAATATAGAAAGAGAGGAATCAAAGTCGTCTTTGGGGGTATTGCGACCATGCTTCATGCGGAAGAAACCATGGAGCATGCAGACTCGGTATTTCTCGGTGAAGCTGAAGGCAAGATGGAAAAGGTGCTTTCTGATTTTCGCAAAAATAAACTTCAAAAATTATATAACTACCTGGAAGACAAGCCCCCCATTGAAATTGTAGGAACAGCCCGGCGGGATATATTAAAGCAAGACCTGTATAACTACAAAGGCATCCAAATGGTAGACCTTGTCCATGCGTCCAGGGGGTGCCGATTTAACTGCTATCCATGTGCGGTTGCCTATCTTGGAGGCAGACAGTTCAGATCCCGGCCTATTGATAAATCCATAGAAGAGATGGCAAGTATTGATAATAACAGGCTCTTTATTGTGGATAACTCCCTTGCCCAGGATACAAAGTGGGAAATGGATCTGTTTAGAGAGATGATCCCTTTAAAAAAGAAATGGTGCTGTCATCCCATTGAAGACAAACCGGAAGTTCTGGATTTAGCCGCTCAAGCCGGAGCCTGGTACGTGTACCAGGCAATCTTTGATACTTCAGATTATATTAAAGAAAGAGTAAAACGGTATCATGACCATGGAATAGGTGTGGAAGGAACCATTCTTCTTGGCATGGATGATCAGACAGAAGATGACATTAAACGTCTTATTGACTTTCTCTTGGAGATCGAATTGGACCTTGCGGAATTTACGGTGCTCACACCTTTTCCGCATACACAGGCATTTGATGAACTTCAAAAACAAAACCGGATATTTTCATATAACTGGGATGATTACTCCGCAGATAGAGTGGTTTTTGAACCTAGGCACATGAAACCAGAACGGCTTCAGGAAATGCTTCAATACGCCTGGGATACGTTTTACAGGGATGAACCCCAGCAGATGAAGATGTTTAAGATGATTATGGATGTGGTGAGAAGAGAAAAAGCGGATAATACGTACAAGCCCAGAAGAAGAGAACTAATGTCAAAGGCGTTTGGAAGAGAGATCCGACCCTAATTAGTTTCCATCCACAAATAGCTATTTTCCCGAAAAACTGCGTTCTCCGCGGGTTTTCGCCTGCGACGTACCTCTTGTACGCCTCTGCGTAAACCCTTGCACGGCCTTGTTTTTCAAAAAAAATATCTTATTTGTGAATTGAAAACTTAATTTGTGTAAACTGATATTTTTCTTATTTATGGATGGGGCACTAATTAATTCTCAAATATAGTTCTTACCTGCCTCATCAATGAAGTGACTGAACTGTCAGTACTTTTATAATCCGGCTCAATCGTTCCAATCAGATTGACCTCAATTCTTATTTTATCCAACGTATGGAAGAAAAATCGACCCGGTTGAAACAGCTGGTTAGTATCTTTAATCTGTAAGACCTTTATAGATGCTTTGCAATGCCTGGCAATTCTAAATGCTCCTTTGCTGAATTCGCCAAGGCTTCCGTCTCTGCTGCGTGTGCCTTCAGGAAAAACAAACAGATTCCCACCGCTCGCAATAAATTCCTTCATGGTATCCATACTGTCAATTAAAATCGAAGAAAGATCGCCGCTGGCATCAGAAGGGATATAGCCGGATATGGTAAGGACATTGCCAAATATCGGCACATTGAAAAAAATACTTTTTACAATGGTTCTTTGCTTTTTAAATATAGAGATCAACAAAATAGGGTCCAGATAGGACAAGTGGTTGCACACAATAACTGAAGAGCGGATAGTACGAACATTATCCTGAATCTTAATTTTTAACCTGGGAATTAAAAACCGTGCCCACAGAAAAAAACCTTTATAAAAAAAATGGTTCAGCGCCTGGAAGGAGCGTTCCTGGTTCTTAGAAAAAAAGGTGTTCAATATATAAAATGGAGAAAAGAAAATGATATATCCGAATAGAAAGTAGGTCCACAACAGCAATGTGGTGAGAATGTCATTT
Organism: Deltaproteobacteria bacterium; assembly: GCA_019309685.1. Classification (GTDB taxonomy): domain Bacteria; phylum Desulfobacterota; class Desulfobacteria; order Desulfobacterales; family JAABPS01; genus JAABPS01. The sequence goes on along the minus strand of JAFDFT010000007.1, from coordinate 2,954 downwards.
ACGGATCTCAGGAATTTAGCGAGAACTGTCATATGATATTTATTCGATTTTCTTAATAAAAAGACTGGTGTTTACACCGCCGAATGCAAAGTTTTGAATGGATGCGATATTGATATCTTTTTGTTGAAGTTCTGTGACATGATTAATCATGGCGCACCGTTTATCAATCTCATCCAAATTCAGGGTAGGGGCTATGATTCCTTCGTCTATCATGTGTAATGTAAAAATAGTTTCCAGAACACCGCACGTTCCCATAATATGGCCCATATATCCCTTCAGAGCGGTAACAAGTGGTGAATCGCCATATACTTTGTGGATGGCCTGAGCTTCGATTACGTCTCCCATCTTTGTGGCAGTGGCATGGGCGCTCACAAAATCAACGTCTTTTGCAGAGATCTTCGCGCTATCAAGGCCGGCTATGATGGTCCGAATAATACCCTCGGTATTGGGCAGGATCAGGTCACCGCCATTGTTATTGCAGGAAAACCCAATCACTTCAGCAAGGATGTTTGCTCCGCGTTTTTTCGCGAATTCATATTCTTCAAGCATCACAGCGCCAGCGCCTTCACCCACCACAAGGCCGTCACGTTTATCGTCAAACGGACGGGGGGTCAAATGGGGCGTTTCATTAAAATCAACGGAACACGCCAGAAGGTTATCGAATACGGCAACTGTTGTCGTATCGTATTCATCAGCACCGCCGCACAGCATGGCATCCTGGAGTCCGAATTTAATCGATTCATATCCATAACCAATAGATTGACTGCTGGTTGTGCAGGCTGTAGAGGATGAAATGATGCGGCCGGTGATGCCAAACATCTTGGTAATATTTACGGCTGTTGTATGAACCATGGATTTGAGATAATCCACGGCGCCGATTTTTGAAAAACCCTCCTTAGACCCGGAAAAGAATTTTTCATAGATTGCGCGCTGAACTGTAGGGCTGCCGTGAGTGGATCCGAAGGCAACACCAAGCCTGCCGGATGTAATAAAATCCTTATCCAGGCCGGATTTTTCAAAAACCTCTTTGGCTACCTGGCACGCATAAAATGAAACCGGTCCCATGGTTTTGCGGTATTTTCGCTCAAAATCATATTCGATGTCGTAATCAATAGTGCCGTACACACCTGAGTTGATGTAATTGGATAACAGTCCGTCATCCCGGATTTTCTTTACACCGGAAATGCCGGTGGTGAGACAGTTAATAATTTCTTTTTTGGAACGGCCAATAGGGGATATGGCCGATTCCGCTGTAATGACAACGCGTCTTTCCATTTTAATAATATTATATAATATTAGTCTCTTGAGTTTGAAAGATTTTCAACATAATCATATATTTGGCCCAATGTACTGATTTCCATGGCCTGTTTTTTTTCGTCAAGGGTCAGTTCAAATCCAAGGAAAACTTCAATTTCAGCAAGCAGTTCAATTGCATCAATACTGTCAAAGCCATACGCTTCCCTCAGATCTATATCGTTTTCAGGATTTTCAATTTCAAACTCATCATGAAAGATGCGCAAAATGTGTTTTTCTATTTCTTTACGTTCCATTTTATACTCAAAGTAAGTCTTATGGTAAATAAATACAGATAATGGTTGAATGTGTCAAAGTCGCAATAAAAACGAGTGACGAGTAAATAGTAAATGGTAAATAGTAACTATTTTGATTTAATTCTAATTATACAATAGATCTTCCTCATTTTTAGTTTTCTGTTCTGATTTTCAGGATAACAGGAAATAATTACTAGTGACCATATAACAGTATCCAAAAACTATCAAATTAAAATTTATGAATCAACTCAATACTAGTTTGGGAAATTTACTAAGCAGACTTGGATTTTGAATCAAATAACGGGGCAGGTGCCAAGGGTTCGAGGATCCCAGGGCAGGCTTTTATGATCCTGTATCAAGGAATATAATGGTTTTCTTTTTATTTTGTAATCCTGGATCCTGAATCAAGTTCAGGATGACGGCACTGGTGGTCTTGACATGCCGGACTCGATCCGGCATCCAGGTGTAGATTGGGTTGAATGAATCAAACCCAACAATGAATAGAATTCAATCTTATCCCTCGAACCCCGGAATCCTTGAACCCTAGAATCCTTCTCACGGAAAATGCTTTAGAGGGTAACCCTGAAGTTTATCGTAAAAGAGAATTTGTTAATTTTTTAAAAATGGTTCAAAATGATACCATTCCAAAGGATACTTACGAAGATGATTTTCAAGAAGATTTGCGTAATGCTGGGCGGACTTTATTATTGCCTCTTTTCTGTCTTTCCGTGAAGGTGCTTTCACGTAATGAGGTTCAGACATATAAAATTGAAACTTGTTTTTTCCCTCTTGAGCGCAGAAAAAGAAAAAAAGCGGCGCACCGGACATCAAGGCGATGAGGTGAGGTGCTTCCGGCAAAAAGGCTCGATGTCCAAGAAACGCGACTTCCACGGATCGTTGATGTTCGTTCCATATTCTATCACCTGTTAATGAAATAAATCCCCCTTTTTTAATAAAATTTACTCCATCTATTATTTCAAAAGGTGAACTGCTGTCCTGATCGATGGCGATAACTTCTATACCACTTAATGCAAGGTTTTTCTGTTTCATCCTTTCAATCTGTTCTTTTTGTTTAATGCCCATATACAGGAGAAATTTAAATCCTTCGGCTTTTAAAACACGGGACGCAATTTCCCAATTTCCCATATGGGACATGAGGATAATACCGCCAGTTTTCTTCTTTTGTGCTTTATTCAGATTTTCCTTTCCATTGGCTATATAGGCAATGTCATCAATGCCTCGAAGCATAAACCGGTCGACATAGTTATTGGTAAAATTGTGGTACTGTTTCCACGTGCACCATAGGTGATACATCCAGGACCGGTCCGGAAAAAGTACTTTATAAAAACGGATACTTACCATAACTCTTTTAGCGAATAACAGAAAATATGCGGTGGAAATGAA
>JAFDFT010000574.1 GCA_019309685.1 Deltaproteobacteria bacterium | reverse complement strand
ATCGATGTGTATTCGCCTTTGTACGAAGATCCATTAAGAGTAGAATTCTTTGGTAACACAATTGAATCCTTACGATTTTTTTCAGCCGTAAATCAGAGGAAAACAAATAGCGTATCTGAGGTCGTAATCCTCCCGGCCAGAGAGGCGATTGTAAAAAAGGAAGAGATCGCTCAAATTGTCAGCAATATCAGAAAATGTGCGTCAGAAATCGGCCTTGGCAGAACAAAAACCAGAGATATTGTGGACCGCATCCAGCATGAAGGTGCATTTCTGGGCGGTGAAAGTCTGATCTCTTTGATTTTTGATAAGCTGGATACTTTTTTTGATTATGTTCCGGGCAACGCGCATATTGTTCAAATAGAACCCGGCGAACTGGCAGAAGCAGCAGAAGGGTTACAGGAACAGGCATTAAAAAATTTCAAAGACGCGTTGGAACAGGGCCACCTTTGCGTTGAGCCGGAAAAAATGTATCTGCAATGGGATGAAGCAGAGAAGATGCTCGCCAGGCGAAAGTCATTATCTTTAAAAACGCTTTCCGTATTTAAAGAAGAAGACCCAGTGTATCCTTCAGTTCGATGCAGTATGTCTGTGGAGGACAACGTAGCCATTGGTTTGGAATTAAGAAAAAAACAGGATACGGAAAACCTTCTCCTGCCTCTATCAGAGTGGCTAAGCGACAAAGTACAGTCAGGATACACAATTGCTCTTGTCTGTCACTCGAAATCGCATGCTGAAAGGTTTGACTCTCTGCTTAAACCCTATGGTGTTCGGCTTAAGTTTGTGGATAAATTCAAGGACGTAAAACCTGCAAAGGATTTTATTAATATCGTTCTTGGTAGGGTTTCTTCCGGATTTGTTTGGCACGACGAATCGTTGGCAATCATTACCGAAGATGAAATATTTGGAACCCGGCACCCCCGAATAAAAACACCGAAGCACAAGGTCCAGACAAAATTACTGGAATTTGCGGACTTAAAGAAAAAAGACCTGGTGGTTCATGTGGATCACGGCATCGGGCAATATCAGGGGTTGGTGAAGTTAAAATTGAATGGCGCGACCAATGATTTTTTGCAAATATCGTATAAAGATAATGATAAGCTGTATCTGCCTGTAGATCGTATGGGCTTAGTACAAAAATATATGGGGGTAGATGGGATTACGCCGGTTCTTGACAAAATGGGAGGCAAAACATGGGAGCGGGTCAAAGATCGAGTGAAAAGATCGGCAGAAAAAATTGCCGGAGAACTCCTGAAGCTTTATGCTGCCAGAAAAATAAAAGAGGGATTCTCGTTTAAAGAGATTGATAATGTGTATGAGGATTTTGAGGTGGGTTTTTCTTATGAAGAAACACAGGATCAGCTTCAGGCTATTAATGATACATTAAATGACATGAACGAATCTATTCCCATGGACAGGCTGATATGCGGAGATGTGGGATACGGAAAAACAGAAGTGGCGCTGCGGGCATCATTTCTCGCTGTAAACAATAACAAACAGGTGGCGGTTCTGGTGCCCACCACTGTACTTGCTGAGCAGCATTTTGAAACTTTTTCCAGCCGCTTTGAACAGTATCCTGTTCAGATAGCATGCTTGAACCGGTTTAGATCTCTATCTGAACAGCGAAAAATTGTTGAGGGACTAAAGAATGGAACTGTCGATATTGTGATAGGCACTCACCGGCTTGTACAGAAAGATATCGCATTTAAAGATCTTGGACTTTTGGTACTGGATGAAGAACAACGCTTTGGTGTAAAACATAAAGAAAAGCTAAAGAGAATGAAGTCTTCAGTGGATGTGCTGGCGCTCACAGCAACACCCATCCCCCGGACATTGCACATGTCCATGATGGGAATACGGGATATCAGCATTATTTCCACACCGCCCGAGCATCGCAGGTCAATTATGACCTACATTTCAGAGTATGATGACGCGATAGTTTCAGAGGCGATTCGCAAAGAATTAAAAAGGGGGGGGCAGATATTTTATGTCCACAACAAAATTCATAATATCGAGTCGATGGCCAAAAAACTAAAATCCCTCGTTCCAGAAGTTGAGCTTGCTGTCGCGCATGGCCGGATGAACGAAGATGAGCTGGAGCAGGTGATCTTTAGGTTTATGAACCGGGAAATTGATTTGCTGGTTTGCACGACAATTATTGAGTCCGGCCTGGATATTCCTTCAGCCAATACCATTCTGGTAAACAGGGCGGATAAATTCGGTTTAGCACAGATTTATCAATTGCGCGGACGCGTGGGTAGAGCCGAGGAGCAGGCCTATGCGTATCTTTTTATTCCTCAGGAAAGCCATTTGACCAAAGACGCTCAAAAACGCTTAA
>JAFDFT010000573.1 GCA_019309685.1 Deltaproteobacteria bacterium | reverse complement strand
CGCATCTTTGCCGTTTGTGACAACAACCAAAGGGATTTGATAAGGGGAAACCAATCTCGAGGCAGCCAATGAAGGGCGATGTCTGGTTACCAGAGAGCCGGGGCTGTATTTTATAAGCATACAGATTTTGTTTTTCAGTGTAATCAGAAAATCGACTTTAATAACAGCACGATTATCGTCTGCTTTTATAAGGAGGTCAAACCGGGGTGTTATTTCTTTTTTGAAATATCTTTTTTCTTCTACCAGAAATTGGGCAATTTTTTGTCTGTATCGTTCGTCGTGCGTGTCTTTGACGATTTCACCTGAGATATAATCAACAAGCTCTCCAAGTATGAGATGGTGTCCATTCATTTGATAATTTTCATCTTTACAATTATGCGAGAGTGTGAATAAAATTATGGTTATGTTGAAAGTGTATTCGGGTATATTTGCAATAGTATCATGAAACGCTCATCGTGTGAAGTCTGGAGAAAAGCAAGTTGATTTGCCTAGAAAATACAACATTTGAATGAATGGGTTTTTAAAAATAAAATGAACATACGCGAAGAATTTGAAAAACGGGAAAAAAAGTTTATGTCCCCCTTTGGATGTTTAAGTTCTGCGTCAAAAGGAAGGGCTGAATATGAAGAGCCGTGTCCTGTTAGAACTGTTTTTCAGGTAGACAGGGATAGAATTGTGTATTCAAATGCGTTTAGACGGTTGAAACATAAAACCCAGGTTTTTTTATCTCCTTTGGGAGATGATTACAGAACCCGTTTAACACATACGCTGGAGGTCGCGCAGATTGCCAGAACAATCGCACGTGCGATGTTTCTTAATGAAGATCTTGCAGAGGCGATCGCACTGGGACATGATCTCGGCCATACACCGTTTGGGCATAGCGGTGAGACTGCCTTGAAGGAAATATACGCCCCCGATTTTTCGCATAACGACCAGGGCCTTCGTGTGGTTGAAAAGCTTGAAAATAATGGCAAGGGGCTTAACCTCACTCATGAGGTTCGAGAGGGGATTTTAAAACATGCCAAAGGATACGGGAAGATTATTCCCGATAATTTGAATGAGCTTGCCGGCACATTAGAGGGGTGTGTTGTGCGGATTGCGGATATCATGGCGTATCTAAATCATGACCTGGATGATGCTATTCGAAGCGGTGTTATCAGAGAAGATCAGATTCCTAAATTCTGTGTACACGTTTTAGGGAATACCCATTCAGAGCGTGAAACCACAATGATCTGCGACCTCATCTCTTCAAGCAAAATTTCGGACAATGAATTTGTTCTAAATATCAGTGATGATGTGGACGCGGCTATCGCTGATTTGAGAGAATTCCTTTACGAGAATGTTTACCGATCTCCTAAAGTTCATAATGAATTTGTAAAAGCCAAAAAGATCCTTTCTGAGCTTTACACCTTTTTTCTCAATGATGAAAAAATGTTTTTAAAAGAGTTAGAAGGTATGGAAATGGCAGGGTGTAATCATGTGGACCAGTCCAAAGAACGGCTGGTTTGTGATTTTGTGGCCAGCATAACTGACAGATATGCAATGATCCTTTACGAAAGAATATTTTTCCCCTCTCCCCAGGTTTAATACGTCAAATGATTTCCTCCATTGAAAAGATTCGACTTCGGTATAAGAAAGATGCTCATTTTAAAAAAAGGCTGGAAGAATTATACAGAGCTATGGATTCCAAATATAAGGCAGCCGCGGATTTTTACGAATTTGCATGTACCGGGTGTGAAGACAATTGCTGTTTTACCCGTTTTTATCATCATACATTTGTCGAATATTTTTACATCCTGGACGGGTTTGAGGCACTGGAACATGAAAAAAGAATGGAGGTTAAAAAACGGGCAGATGAGGTATGCAAAAAGTCAAATGCGGCCGACGAAAAGGGAGCCCCAGTACGGCTGTTGTGCCCATTAAACATTGATTCATTATGCTCGTTGTATCAATACCGTCCCATGATATGCAGGCTGCATGGCGTGCCGCATGAGTTAAACACACCGGAACGCGGGATCAGTCGCACCCCGGGGTGTGGCTATTTTATGAAACAGCATAAAGATAAAGACTATTTTAGTTTTGACCGGTCGTCTTTATATTTGGAGATGGCGAAGCTGGAAAGAGATTTTCGGCAAAAAGCGGGGGCATTGGATAAGGTCAAACTGACTGTAGCAGAGATGCTCAGTGCATATCATTTTTAGATGAAGGGTTGATTAGGGTAAAAAAACGCATGAAATATGTTGACATCAAAGATATTGAAAGCTTGCCCGGTAAAATGTTGGGTGAGGATGACGTGTTTTGTTTCCAATGCCATTCGGAACTTTCCTGTTTTAACCA